>QKCE01000041.1 GCA_003245785.1 Spirochaetales bacterium
GTCGGCGCAAGGGCGGCCGTTTCCGCGAAAACGCCCGCGACATCGGGCGGTCGGACCCGTTCCGGCGCGGGCCCCGCGAATCGCCCAAGGTCCGCCGAGTCGATACCGGGCCGGAACCGCGCCGCAGGGCCGGCTTCCGGCCGCGGGCGAAACGGCGACGCCGGTTCCGCGGCGCCCAAAAACCCGCCCAGGCCCAACGCGGCAAAGACCCCCGCCGGCGTCCCAAAGGCCTCGAACGGGACTACCCGGGACGGTACGGCGAGAAAAAGGACGCCGAAAACCGGCCTGACGGAAGGCGGGGTTCGGCTCAAGGACGACTGACCGGATGGCCGCGTGCCGGGACGTCCGGAAGCGCGGAGTCGGCGCCTGAGCGTGCCCGCTTCCGCCCGGGGTCCATTCCCCGCGGCGATTGATACCCCGCCCCGCTTTTGGTATATTTTCCCCAAGGACAACCATGCACGACAGACTCGAACGGCTCAAGGCGCGTTTCGCCGAGCTTGAAACCGAAATACAGAATCCCGACCTCGTCCGCGACCCCGCGCGCTACAAGGACACCATGAGGGAGCACGCGTACCTCGCGAGCCTCATGGAGGAATACGCCAATTACCTCAGGATCGAGGACGGCATCCGCGACGCCCGCTCCCTCGCCCAGGAAACCGACGACACGGACATGCGCGAAATGGCGAAGGAAGAGCTCCGGGAGCTCGAGGACGCCCTGCCCGCGAGCGAGGAGCGCCTGAAATTCCTCCTCATCCCGCCGGATCCCCTCGAGGAAAAAAACATCATCATGGAAATCCGCGGCGGCACGGGAGGCGACGAGGCCGCGCTTTTCGCCGCCGACCTTTTCCGAATGTATACCCGCTTCGCCGAGACGAAGGGCTGGAAGTACGAGGTCCTCTCGGCGAACGAGACCGGCCTCGGCGGCTACAAGGAAATAACTGTATCGATCTCCGGCAAGTACGTGTACGGCAGCCTCCGCTACGAGTCGGGGGTACACCGCGTGCAGCGCGTGCCCGCGACCGAGGGTTCGGGCCGGATCCACACGAGCGCGGTCACCGTGGCGGTGCTCCCCGAGGCCGAAGAGACCGAAATAAGCATCCGGCAAGAAGACCTCCGGATCGACGTGATGCGCGCGGGAGGCCCCGGCGGGCAGTGCGTCAACACGACCGACTCGGCGGTCCGGCTTACCCATATCCCCACGGGCCTCGTCGTAATCTGCCAGGACGAGAAAAGCCAGATAAAGAACAAGGCCAAGGCCATGCGCGTGCTCCGTACCCGCCTTTTCGAGATGGAAGAGGAAAAGAAGAACGCCGAAAGGGCCGCCGAACGGAAAAGCCAGGTCGGCTCCGGCGACCGGTCCGAGCGCATCCGGACCTATAACTTCCCGCAAAACCGGCTCACGGACCACCGGATCAACCTCACCCTTTATAAGCTCGATCTCGTCATGCAGGGCGACATCGCCGAGCTCGTCGACGCCCTCGCCATGTCGGCGAGGGAAGCGCAGCTGAAAGCCCAAGCGGGCTAAGGGGAGGCCGGGATGAACGTCTCCGAAGCCCGCGCGATAGCGGTCAGGCGCCTAACGCAGCCCGACGTGCCCGCGCCGGTCCGCCTCGGGACGCCGGGCCTCGACGCCGACCTCCTCCTCTCGAAACGGCTCGACCTTCCCAGGGCCTTTCTCATGGCCCATCCCGAACGTTCTCTCGACGGCCTCGAAGGCGCGTTTTTCGCCGATATCGCGCGCCGCGCTACGGGGGAACCCGTGGCCTACCTCACGGGAACCCGCGAGTTTTGGGGGCTTTCCTTCAAGGTCACCCCCGCCGTGCTCATCCCGAAGCCCGACACCGAAACCCTCGTGGAGCGGGCGCTGGAAATCCTTTCCGTATTTCCCGGCGCCCCAGCGGTCCTGGACGTATGCACCGGGTCGGGCTGCGTCGCGGTCTCCCTCGCCCATGCCCTGCCCCGCTCCCTCGTCGCCGCCACGGATATTTCCGCGGCCGCGCTGGAAGTGGCCCGCGAAAACGCGGCCCGCCTCGTCGGCGCCGGGCGGATCGCCTTCGAGGAGGGAGACCTCCGGGAAGGGCTTCCCGCGCCCCCCGCCACCGATACCGCCGCGCCCCAAGGCTGGGACCTCATCGTCTCGAACCCGCCCTACGTGCCGAGCGCCGTCGTTCCCGAGCTCCTCGCTGACGGTCGCATGGAACCGGAGCTCGCCCTCGACGGCGGGGCGGACGGCCTCGACCTGGTTCGCCCCCTCGCCCGGCTCGCCTTCGATTCCCTGCGTCCCGGCGGGCGGCTCCTCGTGGAGACCGGCGAATACAACGCCCGGGAGGCGGCCCGCGTCTTTGAAGCGTGCGGATTTTCGGATATAGTCGTGGGCAGGGACCTCGAGGGTCAGGATCGAACGGTGGAGGGGAGGAAACCCGATGAACGGTAAAATTGAGGAGTTCTTTTCAGCGTTTCCGTGGTATACCGACGAAGAGCGCGCCCTGGTGGCTTCCGCCTGGGATTTCATGGCGGAACACAAGGGCGACTCCGCGAGGAGCGACGGCGAGCCCTTTCTCGACCATCCCCTTCGGGTCGCCACCATACTCGCCAACCTCAACCTGGACGCGGAAAGCCTCGCGTGCGCCCTCCTTCATGGCACGATGGAGGAGCTTGGACTGAACGAGGCGGAATTGGCCGAACGCTTCGGCCCCGTCGTCGCCGCCCTCGTGGCGGGTACCTCGAAAATTTCCGCCCTCAAGACCGGCAAGAAAACCCTTCACGGCGCGGAATCGGTACGGCGCATGTTCTTCGCCATGATCGGGGACCTCCGTATCATCATGATCCGCCTCGCGGACCGGCTCGACCGCATGCGCCACCTGAAGGGCTACCCCGAGGAAACCCAGCGCGCGATCGCCCAGGAGACCATCGACATCTGGGCACCCTTGGCGAACCGGCTCGGTATCTCCTCCATCAAGGACGAACTCGAGGACCTGAGCCTCAAGTACATCAACAGGGAAGTCTTCGACCACATAAAGTCCATAGTCGCGGCGAAAAAGGGCGAGCGGGCGGGCTTCCTCGAGAGGGCCGAGTCCGAGATACGCGACGCCGCGGCCGCCGCCGGGATACGGATCAGCGTAAAGTCCCGGGCCAAGCATTTCTGGTCCATTTACCAGAAGATGAAAAAGCGCAACAAGGCGGCGGACGAGCTCTACGACCTCCTCGCGATGCGGATCCTCTGCGACACGCCGAACGAGTGCTACGCGGTCCTCGGGATGGTTCACACCATCTGGAAGCCCCTGGAGGGCCGGTTCAAGGATTACGTCGCGATGCCCAAGGCGAACGGTTACCGCAGCCTCCACACCACCGTGATGTGCTTCGGGGGCAAGCCCCTGGAAATCCAGATCCGCACCCACGAGATGCACAGGGTCGCCGAAAACGGCATCGCGAGCCATTGGCTCTACAAGAAGGGCACCAATCGCGACCACGTGAGCGCCGAGGGAGTCTCGGTCATCAACCGGCTGAGGGAAGCCTCGACGGACCAGTTTTCCGACGAGGAATTCCTCGCCCGCATCCGCTCGGATATCCTGGGCGACTCGATATACGTCTTCACCCCGATGGGCGACGTGATCGAGCTCCCCGAGGGATCGACGGCCATCGATTTCGCCTACGCGATCCACACGGCGGTCGGCGAGAAGATCGTGGGCGCGAAGGCAGACGGCTCGATCATCCCCCTTTCGCAGCCGCTCAAAAACACGCAGGTCGTCGAGGTAATCACCCATCCCCAGGCGCACCCGACGACGAACCAGTACAATAACGCCCACACCGCGAGGGCGCGCCAGAAAATACGGGCATGGCTCCAGGCAAACGAGCCCCAAAGCGGCTTCGAGAAAAAGGAAACCCACGAGATCGAGAAGACGGTCCCGCACACCGGCCTCGCCCACCATAAGGGGCAGCTTCCCCGCGCCGAGGAAGAGGAACGGCCCTTCGACGCGGCGGTGCTCAAGATCCGGGTGGGAGACACGACGAACTTCCTCATCAAGTTCGCCGCCTGCTGCGCCCCGACGCCGCCGGACCCGATCCTGGGCTACGTGTCCAGGGGCCGCGGCATCATCATTCACCGGCAGGGATGCCCGAATCTCGCGAGGATTCCGGAAATAGAGAAGCGGAACATACCGGTGGAATGGGAGTTGCCGCCGGAAGAGAAGGAAAAGCGGAAGGGCAAGAAATGAATAAAGGCCGCGGGCGATGGGGAATCGCCGGCGGCCTTTTTACGTTATCGGGGCGCGGGTTTCATCGCGGGCGCGGCAGGCCCCCGTGCCGTGCCCGCCGGAAGCCGGTCTCGCCTCAGCGGATATCCTCGATTTTCAGGGAGAAGGGCTGCACCGCCGCCAACAGGTCGTCCCGCGTTATGTTCGTGACCTTCACGATGCACATCTTGTTCGACACGTTTTCCCCGTCGCTGATGACGAGGGAAACGATGTCCCCGCCCTTCTGGGTAATCGCCTGGGTCAGGTTTTGCAGCTCCCCCCGCTTTTCGGGCACGAGCAGGGTAATCCGGACGCCCTCCTGGCGGGCCCCGAAAAGCTCGATGAAGATCCGGAAGATATCCCCGTCGGTGACGATCCCGACGAGCACGTCCTCGCGCATCACCGGCAGGGCGCTTATATCGTTGTCCTCCATGATCCTTGCGGCCTCTTCGATGACCACGTCCTCGGCGACCGTGATCACCTCGCGCTGCATTACCTTCTCGACCTTCAGCTTCGATAGCAGGTAACCCATTTCGTAAATATCGAGGGTGGTCGCGGCGGAAGGGCTCGCGTTCACGAGGTCCCACTCGGTAACGATTCCCACCAACCGGTTGTCGCGGTCGAGAACCGGGAGGCGTCCAACCTTCTCCTTCCGTATCAACGCGCGGGCGTCGGGCACGGACATCTCGGGATGCACGTAAAGCGGGTTTCGGGTCATCACATCGGCAACGATCATGAAGTATTCCTCCTGTAATAAGCCTTCTACCTCCAGTATAATACAGGTTTCGCCGACGCGCGACTCGAAGCCGACGCGCGAAAAAAAGGCCGCTTTCCCTTCCGCTCAGGCGGGGGAAAACGGCCTCCTTTCGGCGCCTGCCCGGACTAGATGCCGAGGTAGGCCTTGCGGACTTCCTCGTTGGCGAGGAGGTTTTCCGCGGTATCCTCTATCTTGATCTTGCCGTTCTGGAGCACGTAGCCCTTGTCGGCGATCTTGAGCGCCATGTGGGCGTTCTGTTCCACGAGGAAGATCGTGGTCTTCCGTTCCTGGTTGATCTTCTTGATGATCTCGAAGATGTGCTGGACGAAAATCGGGGCGAGGCCCAGGGAAGGCTCGTCCAGGAGCAGGATGCGCGGGCGCTGCATCATCGCGCGGGAAATCGCGAGCATCTGCTGCTCGCCGCCCGAAAGCGTGCCGCCCGGCTGGTGCCTTCGCTCGGCGAGTCTCGGGAAGAGCTCGAAGACTTCCTCGAGGTCCGCCTTTATGCCGTCCTTGTCCTTGCGGAGGAAGGCGCCCATGTCCAGGTTCTCGGTCACCGTGAGCTGCGGGAAAATGCGGCGTCCCTCGGGGGCCTGGGCGATTCCCTTCTCCACGATCTTGTTCGGGCTCAGGCGGGTAACGTCCTCGCCGTCGAGCGTGACGGTCCCGCTCCGGACCGGCGTAATGCCGCAAATCGACATGAGGGTGGTCGTCTTGCCCGCGCCGTTCGCGCCGATCAGGGTCACGATCTCGCCTTCCTCCACGCTCAGGGAAATCTCCCGAAGGGCCTGGATATTGCCGTAATAGGTGCTAATCTTGTCGAGTTTCAGTAACGCCATCTCATTCTCCCAGGTATGCCTTGATCACTTCCGGGTTCCCCTTGATGTCCTCGGGTTTCCCTTCCGCGATCATGCGGCCGTAGTCGAGCACGTAGATGCGTTCCGAAACGTTCATCACGAGGCTCATGTCATGCTCGATAAGAAGTATCGAGACCCCTTCCTGCCCGTTGATCATGTGCAGGGTTTCCTCGAGCTCTTGCGTCTCGTGGGGGTTCATGCCCGCGGCGGGCTCGTCGAGGAGCAGGAGGAAGGGTTCCGTGGCGAGGGCGCGGGCGATCTCCAGCCGGCGCTGGGCGCCGTAGGGGAGGTTCCGCGCGGCCTCGTTCACGAACCCGTGAAGGTTCATCTTCCTGAGGATCTCGTAGCTGTCCTCGATAACCTTCCGTTCCTCCTCGCGGGTTCCCGGATCCCTGAGGATCGAGCGGAAAATCCCCGCCTTGAGGGAGTTATGCCGGGCGATCATCACGTTTTCGAGGACGCTCATGTTCCCGAAAAGGCGGATGTTCTGGAAGGTACGGGCCAAGCCCTTGCGGTTGATCACGTTGGGCTTGAGGCCCTGGATGTACTCGGACTTCTTCCCGTCGCGGTTTATGCTCACGGTCCCGGCGGTCGGCTTGTACACGCCGGTGATACAGTTGAATATCGTGGTCTTTCCGGCGCCGTTCGGGCCGATCAGCGCGGTAATTTCCCCGCGCTTCACGGTCATGGTCGCGGAATCGATCGCCCGAAGCCCGCCGAACACCATCGACAGGTCGTCGAGGGAGAGAATCACGTCGTCTTTTTCGCTCATTTGGCGGCCCCCCCCCCGGTTTTCGCGCCGTCTTCCGACGCGTCAAAGGTGTATTTCTTCC
>QKCE01000083.1 GCA_003245785.1 Spirochaetales bacterium
CCATGTTCTTGTAGTCTTCCTGGAGCGTGTTGTGGTCGATATACGAGACCGAAAGCTCCGTCTTTACCCTGTCGAGGCCTATGGTTTCAAACTGCAAGTACGCCATGGTTCCGGTTGCGTCCTGCGTGAGGGTTTGGTCTATCCGAATGGCTATATCTTCCCCGCGGGGAGGAAGGGCGTGTGCCGGTTCTACCAGATGGTTTTGAAGAATCTTTTCGGTAAGCGTAAGTGCCATCGCATCGCTCCTTAACGGTGATTAAGAACTTTAACCCTACTGTATTATGGAACGAACGAGATTGTCCATACTGCGCGCGGTATGGTATAGTTGAAGCCATAAAAATGGAACCTACGATAAGGCGATTTTCCGTTATCCTTTTGTCGATGGCGATACTCACCGATTCTTTCCATGCCCAGACGGTGCGCGAAAGCGCGGAGACGCGTTTCTCGGGCCTTGATTGGACGGAAGCGGGCAACTTAGCCGAAGCCCGGGAACTGCCCGCGAAAAACGTACCCGGCGGAAACGAGAGCTTCCCGGTCATGGTGCCCGCGAACGGGTCGGCCCCCGAGGCGATATACCCCGCCTACGGGACGATAGGAATACTCGATTACTCGACCATGGATAACGGTTTGATCGCCGTTGCCAACGCCGTCGCCGACGAACTGAAGGCCGGAGCCCTCGAGGAGTCTTCCTGCGCGGCGGCGCGCCCGTGGCTTGCTTCCCTGACCAATTTCCGGCTCAAGGAATTGCCCAAACCCGATCGGGTCCGGTTTTCCGCGGCCGACAATTCCGACCCCGAGTTTCCGGTGGTGAAATACCTCGCGTCGTACGGCGATTCGACGATCGATAAGACCTATACCCTGGCGTTTTCCCAAGAAACGGATGGTTGGGCCGTTTGGGAATTTCGATTTGGCGGGGACTGATATGGATCCTGCCCTGACCCGGATAGAGCGCGAATACGTCCTCAGGAATATGGCCGACGAGAAACCCGCCCTTCTTCTTGTATCGGGGACTAACTGCGTCGCGGTCGTTCCCGAGGATTACGCGATAGAGACCGAGACCCTCACCTTGCGCGTCGGCTTGCCCTTTCCGTCCATGACCGAAATCAGGGTTTTTTTCTCCCACAGGAAGAGGGGGATCTTCTTCGATTCCGCGATCCACACCCCCGGTGCCGGTTTTTCTTGTTCCATTCCCATTGGCGACAGGGTATACAAGGAATCGGCCGCCGAGTGCGATACTTCCTTTCCCGTTCTCACCGTGAAAACGGGACCCCTCGCGATAACCGCCCGCCCAGCGTCCTGGTTTCCGGTAGAATCGTTTTTCCCGAACGCCTCCCTCTTCGCGGAAAGAAAAAACCGTATCGAGACGCTCTCGGAAAGGCTTGGCTTTGCCGATTTTCCCCTGCACGCTGCCCGGGTATTCGAGTACGCGACGGACCTGATCGCGAAAAAAAAGGACGACCGGGTAACCTACGGGGCGGGAATTCTCATATTCGCTGACGAACGGGCCGTTTGCCTTACGGTGCGGAAGGATGCGCTCAGTTCCATGGAAAACGGCGGCGAGACCAGAATCACGATCGAGTATCCGAACCGAAAAATCAAGTTCGTAGGGACGCTTACCGGGGAGATAGCGGTGGATTCGGCGACGGCGATTCTCGCGGCTCGCGTGACCGATATGCACGAAGAGGATAAGCGATTCATACACGAAAGGGTATACAGGAACCGATACGAATAAAAAAAGGCCGATCCGTCAGGATCGGCCAATCGTGTCATTCCCCGTCTATCGAGATACCGTGACGCCGTTGGGGATATTTTTTCAGCATCGCGACGCCGTTCCGCTTGTCATTATAGATGAAGCCCCCGTTCCAGTATTCGAGGGCGGCGAAAAGGGCATTGCCCCCGTCCTGCTCGTCGCTTTTCTGGGTGCGGAAGGAAACGTAAGAACCGAGGTGCTCAAAATCCTGCTGATACAGGCATTCGAGGCGCTTTCGATTGAAATCGTTCCATTTTTCGAGGTCCTTGAAACCGTCGCCCTCGTCCTCTACGATCAGGTGGGCATGGGTGGAACTGAAGGAATACCATACGCGGACTTTCTTGTTCAGGTCGCAGTCGTTACCGTGCTTAACCGCGTTCTTGATGATCTCGCTGATCTGCTGCTCGAGAAGGTTTATTTCCTTGATTTCGAGCGGGGCAGACTGCACGATAAGCAGGGTGAAATACCTGATCTGGCGAAAATCCGAGGGAAATTCCTTATAGAGCATATTCGTCTTGTCGAACAGAGGATCGCTCCCGTCCGCGCGAAGTTCTTTGATAGGATTCATATGCGTTACTCCTGGTGTAGTGTCAACCTTCCATCTGCTGGAGCGCTTCTTCGATGCTGTTGGTTATCGGGAAATACCCCATGAGCTTGGTGAGCTCGATAACCTTCTTGACCGAACCGTGAATGTTCGTGATGGAAAGCCTTAGATTCATTTTCTTGACGGTAGAGCAGATATAGATCAGGGCGCCGATTCCGGAGGAATCGATATAATCGACCTGCTCAAGATTGATTATGAAGGACTGCACGTTTTTCTCGAGCATCTTCATGACGAGTTCCTTGAGCTTGTAGGAATTGTAGAGGTCCATTTCCCCGTTCACGTCTATTATGTAAACTTCGCCGTTTTTCCTGATTTTAAGTTCCATACGAGTGCTGCTCCTTTCCCTTTTTACGCCTTGATCTTCATGACCAAAAGCGTTTGATCATCATGAAGGTTCGCTGAACCCAAGAATGCCTGGAGGCCGTGCTTTACCTCGGCGGCGATTTCCTTGGCCGAAGAGGCATGATTTTCGCTTATGATGCGGGAAAGGTTTTCGATCCCGAACTGGCGTCCTTCATGATTCAATGCCTCGATCAGTCCATCGGTAAAAAGTATAATAATATCTCCTACCCCGACTGTCAACTTCTCGTTTTCGTACACCGAAGCCCGCTCGATGCCGATGGGATCGGACTTGTGGAGTATCGTCTCCATCTTGTCCAGGTCGGCGCGCCACAGCAACATGGGCTGATGGCCGGCGGATGAATAGTCGATGACGTGATCGTCCTGGTTGTAGCTTACGTACGAAATCGTCGCGTAATGGTCCATGTCGATCTTGCCGGTAATCCCCTTGTTCACCCAATCGAGGATCGTGCCCGCGTCCCGGGTGGTGTTCGTGACGAGCTGCAGGATGGACCTGAGCATCATCATTACCATGCTCGACTGAATGCCCTTTCCCGCGACGTCCGCGATCGTCAGCCCGATTCTGTCCCTGCGTGCGAGTATTATATCGAAGTAATCGCCGCAAACACCTTTCGTCGCGTTGAAAAAGGAACCGAATCCCACGCCGGGAAGTTCCGGCAGCCGCTTGGGATGGAGGGTTTTCTGGATTTTCGAGGCGATGCCCGCTTCCCGTTCGAGATCGGCGCGCTCGAGCACCTCCTGGACGCCGTAAATATTGTTGATCGCGGCGCCGGCGTACGAGGCGAGGGTGGTGGCGACGCGGAACTCCTCCTCCGCGAAAGGCTCGCGTTCGGGAAGGCGGGAGACGCCGGCCACGCCGACTACCCGGTCCTTGACCATGAGGGGGACCACGATGTAACTGCCGGGCCTGAGGAAATCCTCGGGTTCGTTCACGTAGATCCTGGGATCGAGCGTTCCGTCGGGAATGAGCGCCGCCTTGCCGGAGGTGGCGATTTCTCCGAATATCGATTCTCCCAAATTGAATTGGGCGTACCGGAAATTCGTTTCGACCCGTAAGGGTTTGTGCGGAAGGTCCTGGGGCAGGGGATAGGGCGGGGGAAAGCTTCCCTTGAAGGATTTTGACGCGATGATATCGTCAAAGTCGTCGGTTATGAATATTACGCCGCCGTCCGCCCCGGTCTGCTCGATTTGCGTATCGTTCACGAAATCGAGCAGGCGCACCAGGTTTACGTCGTTCGTAAGGGATTCGGACACATGCTCGAGGAACCGCTGCCCGATGGCAACCAGGGGGTCGGGACCGGAATCGACGGGTTCGGCGGTCTCCGTCTCGGTTTCTTCCGCGTCAGCCTGGCCTTTGTACCCCGCAAAAAGGGCGACAAGGACGAGCAGTAAGACGTTCGCGAGAAGAATTCCCCCGGAATGTACGGTCAGGGAAGGCACTATGACCGCTGCCAGGCTTGAAACGGCCATGAGGACGATAACGGTCATCGGAATCGAGTAGAAGGCCCCAGAAGGGAATTTCTCGGGATTTTTCGAATGTGCCCTGAAAAACAGAACTGCCGCGATCCCTTGGATCAGAAAACTGAGCGCAAGCGGGATCACGGCGTATGAATCAAGAAGTGCGGTCTGCATTATGAAAAAATTGTACCATCGTTGTATTGACCCGTCAAGTTTGATCGTTTCGGTTGAACAGACGCCGTAGGAAGCCCGGTCCCGCGGACCTTTCCGGGTCGGTCAGCTGTTTGGTGGCCTCGTCAAGGCTGATGTCGTCGCCGTATTTGGTTTTCAGGTCGTCCCACTGCTTGACGATCCACACGTAGAGGTCGCTGCGGGTCCGTTTCCTGAAACGCTTGAGCAGGCGGTATTTCGCGATGACGTGTATGATCGGCTTGTATACCTTTTCATACCAGGAAATGAGCGCGTCACCGAAGGGGATTTCGCCCGAAACACCCTCGTTGATGAAATATTTGTGTCCCAGGATATGGTTGTAAATCACGTCGTATTGCCCCGGGCTGGTGAAGTCGAGATGCCAATCCTCCGTGAGGTCTCCGAACTGGGTATTAGTGTAGAATATCCGCTTTTCGTATTTGACTACTTCCGAGCGCAGTGTCTGGGCGGTGACGTGGGGCTTGAGCTTGATTTCGCTTTTAAGGGAAATAACCTCCGCGTCTATATATTCAACCCCCTGCATCTTGGCTACCGAAACCCGGTGATTGCCGTCGCGGACGAAGTAAAGCCCGCCTATTTCATAAAGCTGTATGGGGGGAAGCACGATGTCGTTTAGATGGGCTTCGTCCACCCGAGCCCAGCGGGATTTCAGCATGTTGGTCCTGGGTAGGAAGTGGTTGTCGAAATCCTGGTAGCGGCCCTCGCTCCCGGCGATCTTAACTATCGGGACGACCTGCATTCCCGCGTATACCTCGTTTTTGGGCCGAAGGACCTTTTTGACGTCGTTGAACGAAAGCAGCTTTCGTTTGTCCGGGAAGAGAAAGTTCTGGATTTCGTTTATCAAAGCCTTATTGCGCGCCTTGTTGAAATCTTCCTCGGCCTGGTTTTGGAAAAATAAACTCATTGCGTCTCGTCTCCGGTGTCGAGTATGAAGTGGCTGTATGCGTTGATAACCGTGGTTTTATTGAATCGCGAAACCCGGATGTCCTGAAGGTCGTATAAATGGATATGCCCATGCACGAGATAACGGGGCGTGAACTTCTCCATAAACCATTTGAAGCATTCGAATCCCTGATGGCAGGGATCGCTTTTGTCGTGTATGCCCGCAGGCGGGGCATGGGTCACGAAAATATCGAGGTAACGGCCGTAGAAAAGCTTGTTGAAGAACAGTCGGGGAACCAGGGCGAGAAGTTTCCGTTTCATTTGGCCTTCGGTATATTGGTTGAGCCCGTTATTATAGCGTTTGGATCCGGAAACCCCGGCCAGAAGGGTCTTTTCTTCCCTTTTGGCGGTAAACCCGAGATACACGGCGCCGTGACCCTCTTCGATCCCGGACGTATTTCCCCGTTGGGGGGAATACCGGTCCTCGATTTTATGATACAGCCCGAATTCGTTCAGGTTGTGATTGCCAAACACGAAATAGACCGGTTTGTTCATCGCGGAGACGATGAAATCGAGATACTCCATGGGCAGGTCTCCCGCGGCGATCACGAAGTCCACGTCCTTGTAGCGCTCCTTCACGCTCGTGCTGTACACCAGAGGATCGATTTGGTCGGAGACGCACAGGATTTTCATTGGTGGAAAAGGGTCAGGTATCGAATACCTTGATCGTTGAAAGCATCTGTTCCAGTTTTTCGCGTCCAACCAACTCGATCGGGCGGCTTTCGGCGAATTCTAGGGCCGTTCGGGTAAATCCCGAACTCGTTATGACGAGCCCCCTGATTATCGATTGTTTTTTCATCTCTTCCTGGAGTGAACGCAGGAAGCTGTCCTCGATCATGTTCGGATCCCGGTAAAAAAGGATGAGACGGGGCATTTTCCTTACGTTACGCCATTTTTCCGAGTCGCTTTCCACGGCTATCAGGGCGCACCCGAATTTCATTTCGTAAATATCCCGGACCGACAGTTCGAGTCCTTGGGACGTAATGGCCTTGCAAATCGTGAAAAAGTCCTCTTTCGAGGCGGTCAGGTATTCCTTGATATGGTCGTTGGAGCGCAGTTCCTGATATTGGGACAATTTTTCGCCCGTATCCTTGAAACCGCGTTTTTTCGCGAATATTTTCTCCCACTGCTCGATGGCCAGGTCGATGTCCCTCTGTTTTTCGTAGCACGCCGCCAAAAAGTAGCGCGCGTGAAGGGTGTCGTTCGAGGTATCGTCGGAACCGATCTTAATCGCCCGATCGAATTCGAGTATCGCCTTTTCGAGGCTGTTTGCCTCCATATAACAGCAACCCCGCTCGATCATCGCTTTTTGCTTCAGATCGGGGTCGCGAAGGACTTTTTCGAATGCCGAGAG
>QKCE01000062.1 GCA_003245785.1 Spirochaetales bacterium
GGCCGGGCGGGAGGCAGGCCGTCAGCGTGCTTTGCGACGGCTTTCCGCTTTTCCCGCGCGATAAGCGGGGGCGGCAGCCGGAGGGACTATTTCCCGGAACTTCGGTGGGCTTTCACGATTCCCGCGAGTTCGGCGAGCTGGTCGCGAACCCGGTCGGGGATCGGTCCGCCGGGCAGGTCTCTCGCGCGAACGCAGGCTTCCGGCGTAAGGAGGGCATACACGTCGTCCCCGATAAGCTCCGAATGGGCGCGCATCCTTTCGACCGGCAGGTCTACCATATCCTTTATGCCCGTTTCTATGCATTCCCGCACGACCGACGCCGCGACGGCATGGGCGGTCCGGAAGGGCATTCCCTTTCGCACGAGATAGTCCGCGAGATCCGTCGCGTTCGCGTGGCCCCCGGTACAGGCCTCGGCCATGCGCGGGACGTTCCAGGTCGCCGTCGATACCATGTGGGTAAAGATTCGGAGGCTCGAGGCCGCGGTATCCCAGGCGGCGAAAAGGCTCGTCTTGTCGTCCTGCATGTCCCGGTCGTAGGAAAGGGGCAGGCCCTTCATCATCGTCAGGAGGGCGACGAGGTTGCCGAAGACGAGGCCGGTCCTTCCGCGTATGAGCTCGGCGAAGTCGGGGTTTTTTTTCTGGGGCATGATGCTCGAGCCCGTGGACCACTTTTCCGACATCTCCACGAACTTGAATTCCTCGGTGGACCAGATGACGATTTCCTCGCAGAAGCGCGAGAGGTGCATCATTAGGATCGAGAGGCTTGACGCGAGCTCGACGCAATAGTCGCGGTCGGAGACGGCGTCGAGGGAGTTCCGGGTCAGTTCCGAAAACCCGAGTTCCCGGGCGACGCGCGCGCGGTCCAGGGGCAGTCCGGATCCCGCGAGGGCGCCGGAGCCCAGGGGCATGGCGTCCAGCCGGGAGAGTGCGTCGCCGAGGCGGCCGTAATCCCGGAGGAGCTGCCAGCACCAGGCGGCGAGATGGTGCGCGAGGGTCACGGGCTGGGCCCGCTGGAGATGGGTATAGCCCGGCATGAGGGTTTCGGCGTGTTCCCCGGCGATCTTCGCGAGAGCCTCGACCAGGTCGATCAGGGCGTCACGCATTAGGGGAACCACGCGGCGGAGGTGAAGCCGCTCGTCCAGGGCGATCTGGTCGTTCCTGCTGCGCCCGGTGTGGACCTTGCGGCCCGCGTCCCCGAGCCGGTCGGTAAGTACCCCTTCCACGAAGGAATGGATGTCCTCGGCCGTCGAGTCGATCTTAAGGGTTCCCGATTCCAGCTCGGCGGCTATTTTTTTCAGTTCCGCCACGATGGCGGCCGATTCATCTCCGGGAATAATCCCGGACGCGCCGAGCATGCCCGCGTGGGCCACGCTGCCGCGTATGTCGTCCTGCGCGAGGCGCTCGTCGATATGTATCGAGGTCTCGAAGGCTACGGCCTCCGCGTCGGGTCCCTCGGCGAAGCGTCCGTGCCAAAGGGGTGATTTTTTTTCGCTCATGCTTTTCGTTCCTTTTTCTTGCGCCGTCATCCCCTTGCGCTCAATCCTCGCGCGGGGTCCGATAGGAGCGGAGAATCTCGCACACGTACATGCGGTGATAATCCCTTTCGGGGTAATTTTTCTCTATTGCCTGATCGAGGAAATTGGCGGGATCCAGATCCTGCCAGTAGAGCTTTCTGCACGCCAGGGTGAGCCTGGCCTCGGCGAAGCCCAGGGCTCCGGGCTCGAGCAGCACGGGAGTAAGACCAGCGGCGGCGGCCTTGTCCACCTCGGCGCCCGACACGCTTCCGCACACCTGCAGGGCCTTGCGGCGCGTATCGTCAAAAAAAGAAAAGGTAATCAGCGGTTCGCGCTCGACGAAGGAATAGGTATGCCGGGTCGGCCGGATCGCGCAGGTTACGGTCCGCCGGTTCCACATGACGCCGAAAGAGCCCCAGGACGCGGTCATGGTATTCCAGTCCGCCCGTCCCGTCCCGTTCCCCGCGGTCACGAGCATCCAGTCGTGGCCGATCGACGAGAAGGGCTTGAGGAGCATGTCCAGGGGCGCGTCGTCGGCGTCCTCGCGGATAAAGCCGCTCATTTCGGCGTACCCCTCGCCGCGCCGAAATCTCCCGCGTTCTCGTTCCTGGAGAAGAACCAGGAAATGAAGGTACCGGCCGTCAGGGCGAGGACCGAGCCCGCGATGCCCCCGAATCCCGAAGGCACTCCCGGGAACACCGGAAGGAGCGAGCCGACGACCAGGCCGAGAATGGCCCCGTAGGTGAGCCCGTGAAAGCGCCCCAGGAGGAAGCGGACGAGCTGGGCGCCCAGGAGGAGCCCGGCGACGACGCCGAAGGCCACCGGGACGAGCAGGGGGATATTCATGTCCGAAACGGCCCGGACGATCGTCTCGTAGGCCCCGAGGATCAGGAGGACGAAGGAGCCGGAAATTCCCGGGATGATCATCGTGACCGCCGCGACGAAGCCCATGCCGAAAAGCCAGGCGAGGGTCGCGGGCGTCGGGTCGGTGACCGCGGCGGCGCCGCCCTTCCCGGAGTCGAGGAGGAACATGGCGACCATCACCGCGAAGCCGAAGGCCGCCGCGACCCAGGACCCGGCCGTAAACCCCGAGCCCCTGGCCCGCTTATGGATGAAGGGCACGCTCCCGAGGATAATGCCCAGGAAGAAGAAGTTCGTCTGGTAAGGCCATCGCCCGAAAAACCAGGTGACGAGGTGGGAAAAGAGGATGATCCCGGTCACGAGCCCCGCGCCGAGAAGCAGCAGGAAGGGAAGGTCCTTGACGATCTTTTTCAGGTTCAGAGTGATGGCGTCGATAAGCCGGTCGTAGACGCCGAAAACGACGGCCATCGTGCCCCCGGACACGCCGGGGATCACGTTCGCGACGCCGAGGACAATGCCCACGAGAAAGGTGCGCAAGTGGTTCATGCCGGGTCCTTCCCTTATTCCGTGGCGCGCTTCTTGAGCGCCTGGCCGTCGACCGCCTGTCCCTTCCCGGCGGTCTGCTCCATGAGGGCGCGTACCTTGAGGGGGAGCCCGAAGAGGTTGATGAAACCCTCGGCGTCGTGGTGGTCGTATAGGTCGCCGGTGGTGAAGCTCGCGATGTTCGCGTTGTAGAGGCTGTAGGGCGAGGAAGAACCCGCGCCGCGGATGGATCCCTTGTACAGCTTGAGCTTTACCCAGCCGGTCACGGTTTCCTCGGTCTTGTCCATGAAAGCCCGGATCGAGTCGGCCAGGGTCGTGTACCAGCGGCCGTTGTAGATAAGGTCGCTCATCTTGAGGGAAACCTGTTGCTTGAACGCGTAGGTATCCCGGTCGAGGCAAAGGTGCTCGAGCTGCTCGTGGGCGTAATAGAGGATCGCGCCGCCGGGGGTCTCGTACACTCCGCGGCTCTTCATGCCGACCACACGGTTCTCGACGATGTCGACGAGGCCGACGCCGTTCCGCCCGCCGATCTTGTTGAGTTCCTTGAGGAGCGCGAGGGGTCCCATCGCCTTGCCGTTGAGCTTGACGGGGAGGCCCTTTTCGAACTCGAGCTCCACGTATTCGCCGGCCTCGGGGGCTTCTTCGGGCGTGACCGTAAGCTGGAGCATGTGCTTCCAGTTCGGCTCGTTCTCGGTTTCCTCGAGCTCGAGTCCCTCGTGGGAAAGGTGCCACACGTTCTCGTCGCGGCTGTAGGACTGGTCCTTCTTCATCGGCACGGGGATGTTCCGCTTCTCGAGATACTCGATCTCCTCGTCCCGGCTCCGGATGTCCCAGATGCGCCAGGGGGCGATGATCTCCAGGTCCGGCGCGAAGGCCTTGATGGTGAGCTCGAAGCGGATCTGGTCGTTGCCCTTGCCGGTGGCGCCGTGGCAAATCGCGGTGGCCCCTTCCTGGCGGGCGTATTCCACGAGGATCTTCGCGATGAGGGGCCGGGCCGTGGAGGTGCCGAGGAGGTAGCGGTCCTCGTAAATCGCGTTCGCCTTCAGGGCGGGGTAGATGAAGTCCGTCACGTACTCTTCCCGGGCGTCCACCACGTAGCAGGCGGCGGCCCCGGTGTCGAGGGCGCGCTTCTTGATGACGGGCCAGTCGTCTTCCTGGCCCACGTCGATGCAGACCGCGATTACCTCGTAGTCGTAATTTTCCTTGAGCCACGGGATGATCACCGTGGTGTCGAGACCGCCCGAATAGGCGAGTATAACCTTCTTCTTGCTCATGTCGATTCTCCTGTAAAAATGCCGTATGGTTCATGTGGCTCCCGTGTTCCGCGGGCAGCCTCGTCGTCGCGTTTCGTTTTAACTGGCCAGCCTCAAACCGATTCGAGGTCGACGGCCTTTTTCTGCAGCTCCAGGACCTTCTTATGGAAGTAGAGCTCGATTCCCCGCGCCTCCACTATGCCCTTCACGCCGCCGTCGGAATCGACCACCGGAATCGTGTCCGCGTGATGCAGGCGCAGGAGTTCCTTAACCGTGTCGATCCCGTCGCCCGGCGAGCAGCTCAGGGGAGTGGGGTCCATCACGTCGCAGGCGAGGAGCCCTTCGGCGATTTCCCCGAGGAGGAGGGCTTCCTTGATGTTCTCGATGGAGATGACCCCCGCGAGTTTTTTGTCCGGCGTTATCACCGGGCAGCTCAGGGCGGTTTGCCGCCCGAAGGCGTCCAGTACCTTGCTGAAGGTCGCGTCCTCGGAGAGGGCGGTTACCTTCCGCTGGGAGGCGATCACGTCGGCGACGGTACCCTCCCTCAGGATATCCTCTTCCGTCACGTCGAGGCCGCACTCCCCCGCCTTGGTGACGCCGTGGCGAACGGAGAGGGGGCCGATCAGCTGGACGATGAAGGTGGTCGCGGTGACGACCAGGATCACCGTGGGGCCCACGGTATCGGGAAAGAGCTGTCCCGCGGAAATGGAGAGCCCGATCGCCACGCCCGCCTGGCTCAGGAGGCACCACTTCATGTACTTCCGGACCGTCGCCGGCGCGCGGGTAATCCGCGCCCCGATCGTGGAGCCGACGGACTTGCCGACGGTACGGCCGACCACGTACACCAGGGCGACGAGGCCGAAAAAGGCCGACACGTTCCAGATATTCAGCTTCGCCCCCACGAGGACGAAGAACATCACGTAGACCGGCGGGGTGAACTTGTCCACCAAGAGGAAGAGGTCCGCCGACTTGAAGGGCGCGAAGTTTACGATGAAGAAACCCATCGCCATCGCCGCGAGGATCGTATCGAGCCCGAAGTAGGAACTGATGCCCGTCAGGAGCATGATCGCCCCGAGGGCGAACGCCAGGGAGCGTCCGTCGTCGTTCCGGGTGTGCTTGATGATCAGGGCCAAAAGGTAGCCCGCGAGGCCTCCCACCGCCGACGACACGCCGATCGAATAGGCGACCGAGAGGAGCTGGGTTCCCAGGCCCGCGGACTTCTGGCCGAGAAGCCCGGCGGCCACGGTCGAGGCGATCGAGAACAAGACGAGGGCCACCGCGTCGTCCATCGCGACTATCCCCAGGAGGATGGTCGTGAGCGGGCCCTTCGTTCGGTTTTCCGCGAGCACGTCGGTGGTCGCCGCGGGCGCGGTGGCCGAGGAAATCGCCCCGAGGAGGAGCCCGAGGGAAACGGACCGCGGAAGGTCGCCGGTCGCGAGGAAGGCTACGGCGCTTACCAGGATCGACACGATGAAAAAAGGCACGATCGACTCGAGGAGCAATATCCCGGTGAATTGCTTGCCGTACTTCCGGATCACCGTAATCTTCAGTTCCGCCCCGATCAAAAAGCCTATCAGGGACAGGGCGAAACTGGAGACGGGCTCGAGGGTGGTCAGCACCTGGCTCGAGAGAAGCCGCGAGCCGGACTGGCCTATGAGGATTCCAATGACGATGTACCCGACCACCTGCGGTATCCGGAGCTTCTTGAAAATGAAGCCCCCGACGGTCCCGAGAAACAGGATGAATCCCAGGAGCAATATGCTATTGGCGGCCCGGAGGCTGTCAAACTGCAGCAGGTTGGGTAACGAATCGGGCAAAACGAATCCTCCTTGAAGAACGGGCCGTGACGCGGGCCCACGCGTTATTTATTCAGTACAGTGTACAGAATATCGAGTCCTCTATCAATTTCTTCCATCGTAATATTGAGGGGCGGCAGGAAGCGCAGTATGTTCGGTCCCGCGGTGGAGACGCAGAGGCCCGCTTCCAGGCAGGCGACCTGGATATCCCCCGCGGGGCCTTCCATGTCCATGCCGATCATGAGCCCCTTGCCCCGGATTTCCTTCACGGAGGGCAGTTTCCAGGCGGCGATCTTCGTCCGTATATAATCGCCCTTTTCTGCGACCTTCGCGAGGAAGTCCGGCTTGCCGACCACGCCCAGGACCGCGAGACCCGCAGCGCAAGCCAATGGATTGCCGCCGAAGGTGGATTGGTGGTCCCCCGCGACGAGGATTTCCCCCGCCTTGCCCTTCGCGAGGCAGGCTCCCATCGGAACGCCGCCCGCGATGCCCTTCGCGAGGGTCACCACGTCCGGGTCGATGCCGAGGGCGTCGCTCGAGAGAAAGGCGCCGGTCCGTCCCACGCCGGTCTGGACTTCGTCGGCGATTAGGATGGCGCCTGCCTTCCGCGCGGCGGCCGCGGCGGCCTTTG
>QKCE01000094.1 GCA_003245785.1 Spirochaetales bacterium
TTGGCGGACACCGTGAATTTGGCGATTTTCGAGGAAGGATAGGGCGTCGCGGCCTGGGTCAAGTTGCCCGAAAAGCCCGACGTTCTCGTAATGGGAACGGAGGTGCGGGTCGTATCGAAGCTCGCCGCCGCGGTCGAGGGGATCCGTACCCATACCGTCATCCCGGTCGTGAGAACGCCGGTGTTGGGGGTCGTTACGGTAGGCGATTGAATGTTGCCCGTCGTGCTTACGGGAAAGGTCGTATTCGAGAGGCTTTCGAAAACGGGGGGAAGATTCACCACGAATGATACGTCCTCGGAATCCACCGAGGTCATGTCGTAATCCCACTCGTCGGTGTCGGTAGTGCCATTGGCCGTAATGCCGTTCGCGGTAATCCGCACCGTAAGCGTCTCGGCGGTGGCGTTCGTGTCAATGACGCGGATTATCGCCATTCCGGAGTCGTCGGTGGTGATATACTGGCCGGTAACCGGGGTACCAAGGGTCGTCCCGGAAGGCGACGTGTAGTCCTGGTAATAGGAAATGCGGGCGAGCCCGCTCGGAGAATAGGCGTCTACCCAAATTTTCCTGCGATAGGGAACCGAATTCCCGTCAGCGTCCACGATCTGGAGCGTCACCTGCTCGTAATTCGTGCCGCCACCGAGCCTCGCGACCCCGTCGTCCGCCGTCGCGATGACTCCCGTATCCGTGGGGGGATTGTAGGCGGAAGCGTACAGCCTGAGCGCCGTCGCGTCGGTGTCTACCGCTATAGCCGTCGTTGATAATCCCGTGAGGGTTCCGCTTGGGTCGTAGGAAAACCAGAAATCCGTGGGATTCATCTGGGGCGAATAATCGTCTCCCGAATCCGAATATTCAGAGCCATGGTACGCCTCGAAATGCCAGGTTTTCCCGATATAAGCGGAAGAACCGATAGCAATGTTGTTGGTGGTCGTCCACTGCGTATCGCCCAAGTATCCGGTAGCGTACGCGTTCGTTTTATCGCCGGACACGAAAACGGGTACGCCGGTAGCGTCGTAAGTGGTACCGTCCCAGCTGTACATCGTGAATTTGACGTTGCCCGTAGTCGAATAGATATTCGCGGCCCGGTAATCGCCATCATAATTGTGGGCCATCACGTAACCGGAGGTCGCGGCCGAGCTTGGCACGTAGGGATACATGTTCCAAACGGCCGTATTCGAGAGTCCCACGCATAGAGAGTAGGCGAATGCCCGTACGCCGGGGACAGTTACCGGCGTGCCGCTCGGGCTCGTGGAGACGGCGACCTGATAACAATTGACGAAGTCGTCGTTCAGTATATCGGTAGTGGTCGAATTGAACGATTTTCCCGCCGTGACCACGTACTTGAAATAATACTTGTTGCCGATCCGCTCTCCCTGGGAAGGCGATATGCCCGTCGAATACACCCACGAGTTCGTGTATGCCGCGTCGAAGGCATTGGCTTGCGGGATAAGCAAACGGTAAATTTCCGTGCCCGCCAGGGCATCGTTGGGCCTTGCGAAGGAGAGCTGCCTGCTGGTGGGATCGGAATACGCCCCGGAGCCTCCGTAGACCATGAAATAGGAGTCGGGAGCGCGCGTTATATCCGTACCCCCCGTCAGGTCGAGCGGATCGGGGCCGCCGGCCCCGGTGGTTTTGTTGGTCCAGGAAATTCCCGGGTCGTAAACGCCGAAATAGAGGGTATCGGTTACGCTGGCGTCAACCTCGAAGAAGATGACCGTCACCTTGTCCTTATCGCCCCACCAATCATCGTCGGGAAGGGTACCGTAGTACCGGCTCGCCGAGACGAGGTAGCTGTTCGGGTCCTCCGGCATGCGGCTTTGGCCCCAGGCGGCGGTCATGGCGAGCGCGAGGGCTCCCGTGAGGATATATCGAAAGAAACGGGCGTATTTCATTATCCGGAACTCCTGCCTTCTATTGTATGCCCCAAAATCCCCAAAACCAAATTTGAGCGTAAAAAAGGGCATGCCACATTCGATTTTCGGCAGGGAAAGGGGGAGGGTTTAGCCCGGCCGCCTATACAATGGCGCCGGAATCGCGTAGCTCAATACACGATCGCGTCGAGTCCTTCGTCGCTTCCCGCGTCATCGCCGGCGATTCGTATGAAAATCTCGTTGGGGAGGCAGGCGTTCCATTCGCCCTTGGTCGAAATGGCGGGAGCGGCGACGCAAGTCTGGTTCGCGCAGGGCGATTCGACGATTTTCGCCTTTCCGCCGCCGATCACGACCGTCGTATCCCCGAGAGGGCCCGAAACGCTTACCGTCCGGTCCGTTTCGAGGCCGTATACCCAGTGCCCCTCGGGCGCCTCTATCTCCAAATGCACGGAATCCCTGTTTCCGCCGTAAATAAAGAAGCCTGAAACGACGGTAAGGGCGAGGACAATGAGGATTATGGCGATGTCGAGGGGACGAAGCCCGATTCCGGGGAGTTTCATGAGGGCGGGTTGTAAATCCTGCTGCCCGGGGGCACCGACTCGGTTATCCAGGTGTTCCCGCCGATCACCGAGCCTTCCCCGATCACGGTATCGCCGCCCAATATCGTGGCCCCGGCGTATATGGTCACGCCGTCCTCGATCGTCGGGTGGCGTTTTTTGTCCGCCATTATCTTTTTGACGCTCAGGGCGCCAAGGGTCACACCCTGGTAAATCTTTACTTTCGTCCCGATCTGACAGGTTTCGCCTATCACGACCCCGGTTCCGTGGTCGATAAAGCATTCCTCTCCTATCATGGCGCCGGGGTGAATGTCGATGCCCGTCTGGCCGTGCACGTACTCGCTCATGATCCGGGGTATGATCGGCACGCCCTTGAGGTGCAAAAAGTGGGCGATCCGGTGCACGAGCAGGGCAGCGAGGCCCGGATAGGACAAAAGGACCTCTTCGATGCTCCTTGCGGCGGGGTCTCCCTCGAGGGCGGCCTTCGCGTCGGAGAAGACGAGTCGGCGAATTTCGGGAATTTCGTCGATCAGGGCAATCACTATCTGCTCCGAGTATTTATAGCAACCCGTCCCGTCGCGATTCGAGATCATGCAGATATATTGAATCGACTTGGTGACCTCTTTCGTCAGGTTTCGAACGATCCGGTGGACCCGTTCTCCGGTCACGAAGCGGAGCGTCTCGGTGTCGAGGCAAAAATCTTCCCCGAAACCGGGGAAGATGACGTTTTCCAGGTCGTTGAGAACCCCTACCACGCTTGCCCGGTTGGGGAAGTTCTGGGCATCGGCCAGGTTGATTCCGCCTCTGGTATCGTAACTCTCGAGAATGCGCTCGATGCGGTAGTCCAGGTTGCTCACGCTGGTTCTCCTTCCCGTTTCATGGTATCAATATAGCGAGTGGCATCCGTTTAGGCCAGACAAAAAAATATCGGGTCTTTTCGGCGTCCGCTATTGACAAAGGGGTAAACCTCTGGTATTTTAGCCAAGCATCTTTAAGGGCCACAGGCGCTTGAGGGTATGCTCCTGTAGCTCAGTCGGCAGAGCGCAACCATGGTAAGGTTGAGGTCAGCGGTTCGATCCCGCTCGGGAGCTCTTCAATCCAGATCTTTCGGGGTTTCAATCCCCGGGGTTTTATCCACACAAGGGGATTTTTGATATGGCTAAGAAAACCGCGGTAGAACTTATCGCTCTTCAGTGCAGCGAATGCAAGCGCAAGAACTATACGACCAAGAAGAACAGGAAGAACATGCAGGGCAAGCTCGAGCTCAACAAGTACTGTCCTTTCGAGCGGAAACACACGCTTCACAAGGAAACCAAGGTAAAGTAAACCGAGGGTTTTGACGGAGCTTCCGGTTGTCGGAAGCTCCTTTGGTCTTTGGGGCGTACATGGCGAATCGGATCGCCGTGGGTGCCCCGTGAAACCCCGTCGCGGGTTTCATGGGATGATCAAGGGGTTTTACTTCTTGCGAGACCCCTTGATTTTCCTAGGTCAGTAGCTCTAATGGTAGAGCGTCGGTCTCCAAAACCGAATGTTGCGGGTTCGAGTCCTGCCTGGCCTGAAAAGTCGAGTTTTCGCCCTTGGAAAGGGCGGTCTCGAACCAGAATTTCAGTGAATGGGGATAGTCATGTCGAAAATCGTACAGTTTTTAAAAGAATGCGTTGCCGAACTCCGCAAGGTTGTGTGGCCGACCCGCGATGACGTGATTTCTTCCGTGAAGGTGGTCGCCGTGTCCACCGTCATCATTGCCGCAATTCTCGGGGTACTCGACGCCGTTCTCGTCGCCGGGATCAACCTCGTTTTCTAGGCGGGGTCAATGGCAAAGGGCTGGTACATCCTCCATACCTATTCCGGGTATGAAAACAAGATAGAAAAAACCATTCGATCTCTCATGGAGACCGGCGATATTTCCGCCGAGGTCGTCACCGATATCAAGGTGCCGGTCGAGGAGGTCGTGGAGATCAAGGACGGGAAGAAGCGGAACGTTACCAAGAAGTTCCTTCCTGGGTATATTCTTATCGAGATGGACCTGCCCGAGCTCGGGTGGAAGGTGACTTGTTCCGCCATCCGCAAGATCCAGGGTGTCACCGGCTTCGTGGGGACTCCGGGAAGCGTGCGGCCCCAGCCGATAAGCCAGGACGAGGCCAAGTCCATCCTTCAGAAGGCCGGCGAGATCAAGGGCGAGAAAGCGCCCCGGATCAAGCAGAATTTTTCGGTGGGGGAGACGGTCAAGATCATCGACGGGCCGTTCGATTCCTTCACCGGCACGATAGAAGAAGTCAGCCTGGAGCGCAACAAGTTGCGCGTCATGGTTGGTATTTTCGGCCGGGCGACCCCGGTCGAAGTCGATCTACTACAAGTCGAAAAGATCTAGCGTGTCAGTCAGAAGGCGTTTTGCGGCGAACCGCGAAACGCTTTTTGTTCTTACATATGGGAGAGGCTGAAAAACCTTCGGTTTTTCAGCTTGGAGAATCCGTGGCTTCGCCACGATTTCTTCAAGCCGAAAGTCGTCGGTTTGGATTAAGCCCGGACGTTGTTCGGGGGCCTCGTTAACACCACATAGGAGAAAACTATGGCAAAGAAAAAGATCACTGCCCTGATCAAGCTCCAGTGCCCCGCGGGCAAGGCAACCCCTGCCCCTCCCGTCGGACCCGCGCTCGGACCCCATGGCGTCAGTGCTCCCCAGTTCGTCACCCAGTTTAACGACAAGACGAAATCCATGGAGCCCGGACTCATCATTCCGGTCGTTATCACCGTTTATTCGGACAAGACCTTCACCTTCATCCTGAAGACCCCGCCCGCCTCCGTCCTTATCAAGAAGGCGTGCAATCTTCAGAAGGGATCCCCGAAGCCCCATACCGACAAGGTCGCGGTGCTTTCGAAGGCCAAGCTCGAGGAAATCGCCACGACGAAGATGCCCGACATCAACGCGAACGATATCGAGGCCGCGAAGAAGATTATCGCCGGTACTGCGCGCAGTATGGGCGTAGAGGTGGAGCGTTAATATGAAGCACGGAAAAAAATACCGCGAGGCGCTGACCAAATACGACAGCACGGCTTCCTATGAGCTTCCCAAGGCCATCGAGCTCGTCAAGTCCCTCAAGTTCGCCAAGTTCGACGAAACCGTCGAGATTCACGTGAACCTCAAGCTCGGCAAGAGTCAGACCGTTCGCGACACCGTCGTGCTCCCGAACCAGTTCAGGGGCGAGAAGAAGGTGCTGGTATTCTGCAAGGAAGACCGCGTTCAGGAAGCCCTCGCCGCTGGCGCCGCGTTCGCCGGCGCCGACGAGTATATCGAGAAGGTGAAGGGCGGCTGGCTCGACTTCGACATCGCCGTCGCGACCCCCGACATGATGAAAGACGTCGGACGCCTCGGTATGGTGCTCGGACGCAAGGGCCTCATGCCGAACCCGAAGACCGGTACCGTCACCAACGATATCACTTCGGCGATCAACGAGCTCAAGAAGGGCCGCGTCGAATTCCGCGCCGACAAGACCGGCGTTATCCACCTCCCGATCGGCAAGGTCTCCATGGAGGGCGCCCAGATCGTCGAGAACATCGAGGCGTTCCTCACCGAGATGAACCGCAAGAAGCCCTCCGACGCGAAGGTCGATTTCGTCCAGTCCGTCTCGGTCAGCTCCACCATGGGCCCCGGCGTGTGGGTGGATTACAAGGTAGGAGAGTAAACATGGCAATCAAGGCAAAGAAACTCCAGCCCGCGAAGACCCAGGCAATCGAAGACGTGAAGGGCCTCCTCGGGGGCGTGAACGATTACATCTTCACCGAATACCGCGGCCTCACCGTGGAGCAGATCACCGCCCTGCGCGGCCAGCTCCGCGCCAAGGGAGCGACGTACAAGGTCGTGAAGAACAACTTCGCCCGCATCGCGTTTGACCAGCTCGAGAAGCCGGACGTGTCCAACTACCTCGTCGGGCCGACCGCCGTCGCGCTCGCGAGCGAGGAAGCCAACGGCATCGCGAAGATCCTTTTCGACTTCGCGAAGGAATCCCCCGCGCTCGTGATCAAGGGCGCCCTGATCGACGGCGAGATTTACGACGCCGCCAAGATCGAGGCGTTCTCCAAGCTCCCGGGCCGCCTCGAGCTCATCTCGATGTTCATGTCCGCCCTGCAGGCGACCACGTCCAAGCTGGCGCGCACCCT
>QKCE01000215.1 GCA_003245785.1 Spirochaetales bacterium
GCCGCTTCTCATGAACTCGTCGTCCAGGTCCTGGATTTCCTCTTCAAGGGCGAGGATACCCTCGCGGCGGGCCTTTTCGGAGAAGGATACGAGCCGCTGGACGATGGCCTTTTCCCCGAAGTCCCAGATACGGAACGTGCGTCCCATGATGCCGAAGATTCCGACCGCCATGGAAAGCGGGTACGTAAGGTAGAGACAGGCATAGGAACCGCCGATGGTGATGAGCACCGACGGGAGGTCGAGGAGGCCCGCGAGGGAACCAGACATGAAGGCGCCGAAGATTATGACTCCGAGACCGCCGAAAACGCCGACTAAAGAACCTATATCCATGGCCTGTTACTCCTCGTTTTTAAACGCGCCGATTCTCTTGCGGTATTCGACGATCCGCTCGATGATGACCTCCGGGGTCTCGCGCACGATCATGTGCTTGCCGGACAGCATGGTGAGCGTCACGTCCGGGTTTGCCTCGATCGTCTCGATCTGGTGGGGATTGATCCAATATTGCCTTCCGTTAAGCTGGGTAACCGAAATCATCCTCTCCGCCCCCGTTAAAGGTCGGGTCCCGTAACGGGACCCGATTTCAAGATTTTAGCTTATTACCGCTTCAGATTCAACACGGTATCGAGCATCGTGTCCGAGGTCTGTATCGTCTTGGAGCTGGCCTGGAAGCCGCGCTGGGTGACGATCATGTCGGTAAACTGTTCCGTCAGGTCCACGTTGCTCATCTCCAGCGCGCCGGCGATGATCTTGCCCTTCCCCGCTATGCCCGAGACGCTCACGTCGGGCAGTCCGGAGTTGTTGGACCGCACGTAGGTATTCTCGCCGGCCTTTTCGAGTCCGCCGGGGTTCGTGAAGCTCGCCATGCCGATCTGGCCGATGGTGCGGTTGGTGCCGTTGGAGTAAACGCCGGTGATGACGCCCGACTGGTCGATCTTGAAGTTCTCGAGATAACCCATGGCGTAGCCGTCCTGCTCGAAGGCCTTGGTGGAGCTTTTCTCGGCGAACTGGGTGACGGTGTTGTCCGTGCTCCCGATCACGCCGAGGTTGAGCCCGAAGGTATGCCTGGTCGGGGCGCCGTTCTCGTCGGGATTCGCCCCGAGGACGTTGTAGGAAGTCTGCAGAACCACGTTGCCGGTCACGGGAGACACGTTGCCCGCGGAGTCCACGATGCCCGAAAGGTGTCCGAGGTTGTCGAAGGTTACCCGGAAGGCGTTCGTGGTGCCGTCGGTGGTGCCGACGCCCACGCGGGTCGCGGTGGCCTCCGCCTGGGTCGGGTCCACGGTCACGGTGGCGTCCCACTGGTTGTTGGTCCCCGGCACGCGGGTGAAGGACACGTTCAGGGTGTGCTGTTCGCCGAAGCTGTCGTAAACCTGGAACTCGGTGCCCCAGGTCGCCTTGAGCCGGTCGGCCTCGGAAGCCCCTTCCTGGAGCTCCGGGGTCCTCTTGTCGAGGTTGCACCGGTAGTCGACCAGGGTCGTTTCCTTCGCCGAGATTTTGGAGCCCACCGGGATGCGGAGATCCTCGGTGTTCGCCGAGGTATTCAGGATCTGCTGACCGTTCACGTCCCGGGCCATCCAGCCCTGGACGCGCATGCCGTTTCCGGGGTTCACGAGGAGGCCGTCGGAATCGAGCCCGAAATTGCCCGCCCGGGTGAAATAGGTCTTTTCGCCGGATTTCTCGATGAAAAAACCGTTGCCCTGGATCGCGATGTCGGTCTGGACGCCGGTGGTCTGGAGGGACCCCTGGGTGAAGATCGTGTCGATGCTCGCGATGTTCATCCCGAGCCCGACTTCCTTCGGGTTCACGCCGCCGAGCTCGTCCGTCGGCTTCGCCGCGCCGGACATCTGCTGGGAAATAAGGTCCTGGAAATTGACCCGGCCGCGCTTGAAGCCCGTGGTATTGACGTTCGATATGTTGTTGCCGATCACGTCCATGCGCGTCTGGTGGTTCTGCATTCCGGACACGCCGGAATAAAGCGATCTCATCATAATTCGGTTCCCCCGTTTTGAGCGTATACGGTCTTTACCGACGACCAGTCGTACCAGGCGCCGTTCACCATGACCTGGGGATTGTCCCCCCTGGTCGCGGCGGAGATGGGGCCTGAAACGGTCGAGCTACCGAATTCGATATCGACCTTTTTCCCCACCGAGTTC
The DNA here is from genome assembly GCA_003245785.1 of Spirochaetales bacterium. Taxonomy (GTDB): domain Bacteria; phylum Spirochaetota; class Spirochaetia; order Treponematales; family Treponemataceae; genus Teretinema. The sequence goes on from QKCE01000215.1 coordinate 2,154, forward strand.
GCCGCGTCGGTGCTGCCGAGCAGGTTGGCGAGCCTGGCGAAACCCGAGCTCATGTTCGTCATCTGCTCGAGGCTGGAGAACTGCGCCATCTGCGCGATGAACTGGGTATCCTCCATCGGCGCGGTCGGGTCCTGGTGGGACAGTTGCGCGATGAGGAGCTGTAAAAAATCATCCTTGCCGAGATCCTGCTTGGGGGTCCTTCCGTTGACCGCGAGCGTGTTGTTGAAGGTGTCCACCTGGAGTTGCGTCAGGGTCTTTTCCTGATTCGACATCGTGGTGTTCAGCGTCGTTCCGATATCCATTCCTTCCTCACTTACGCGTACACGTTTACGGCGCCGAATCCCCGGGGGAACGCCGCGCCTTTTTCAATATCGGACGAAACCGGCCCCGACATTACATCGGGAATGGAAGAGGCGTAAAAGGGCGAGCTCATCGCCCCCGACGCGTCCCCGCTTCCGTCCCCGGCGCCGCCGCCGGACCAGGACAGGTCGAAGCCCGCCGAATCGAAACCGCTTTCGGTGAATGCCTGGCTAATCCCGTCGAGGCTTTCCCGGAACGCGTCGTAGGCCTCTTTCGAGGAAACGACTATGCGGCCGGAAATTTTCCGGTCGTTGAGTTCCAGGTTGATCCGCACGTGCCCCAGGGATTCCGGGTGCAGGTTCAGCCTGATGGTTCCCGAATCGTTGTCCCGGAGCACGATCTGGCCGGCGCGCACGAAATCCTGCGCGTTCGCCTTGAGCTGCTGCGTCAGGGCGTCCTGGAAGCTTTGCGCCTTGCCCCCGGAACCGTCCGAAAGGCGGTAGATGCTTCCCGACCCGCCCTGGCCGTCGTCGCGGAAGGCGATGGTCATTTCCGCGGACCCGCCGGGGGTTTCCCTGACCGAGGTCTCGAGCCCGGTATCCGCCTTCTTCGCAGCCTCCGCGACCGGCGATGACCTCTCGTCGATCACGCCGATCGTCGCGTTCCGCTCGCGTTTTCCCGAACGGGCGATTTCCCGCGAGCCGGAGGGCGAGTCTTCCAGGCTTTTGTCCCCGACCGACGCGGTCTCCGCCCGGTACCCCGGGATTCCCGCGAGCAGGGACTCCAGGGACCCCTTTCCGTAGGAAGGGTCCTTTCCCGTTTCCGGGACGCGGGCCTTTTCGCGGGATTCCTTCGAACCCGTTTCCGCCGCCTCGTCCCCTGCCCCGGCTTGCGCGGCCGCCGGGGCCTTGCCGCCGGTAAGCGTCGCGGCGGGGGCGTCCGTGCCTTGGGCAGCGGCGTTTCCGCCTTCCGCCCCGGGCGCCGTTCGGCCCCCCTGAAGGATCGCCTTCCCCGCCGAACCGGCCGCTGCCTTCGCAGCGGATTTTCCGCCGGTTCCCTTTTTTTTCGCCTCGGCGGACGCCGGTTCCCCGGAATCCGCCGGCGCGGTTCGGGCGTTCTTGCCGCCCGGGCCCCGCGCGCCCCCTGCTCCCCTTCCGGCCGTCTCGGCGCCCGCTTCCGTTCCCGGAGCGGCCGCGCCATCCCTGGCGCCGGCGACCATCTTCTCGATGATCGCGAGGAATGAAGATCCGTTTCGTGCAGTTTCGGCGCGCGCGTTGCCCTCAGTCGCCTTCGCGTCCGTGCCGTCTTTGGCCGATTTCCCCGACTTGGCCGGGGCTTCGGGCCCCGCGCGGGATTCGGCTTGACGGACCGGTTCGCGAAGCTGAACGTCGATAGCTTGCGTCACGTCATGCACCTCCGATTTAAGATCGCGGCGATACCGCCGCTCTTCTATTGTCGGGCTGTAAGAGGGGAGTTTTGAATCTTTTTTCGGGAAAGGCTTGGGGTTGGGCCCGCAGGCCCTTTAGGGCAGGCTCGCGGGCTTGTTCGCCATCTTGCGCTGGATCTCCGCTGCCCTGTCGGCGGGCATGAGGGAGAACCAATAGGCCACGGAGGAAGTGACGCCCGTACTGGCCGCCTTGGCTTCCACGGCGCGCAGGACGTCGATTATGTCCTGGTCGTCCATGGCGAGAAGGTTCGCGACGGCGTTCTTCGGGGGCATGCCGTTTATGTAATCGGCGATTTGCTCGACGTTTTTCGCCCGGTCGTCGACCTGGCGGGCGGATTCGTTGAAGGTTTTTTCCTTTTCCTCCACCGAGGCGAGCCGGTCGTCCAGTTCCTGGGACTTTTGGGTCAGCTCCCCTTCCTGGCGGGTGAGGTCCTGCTCCCGGAGGTCCAGTTCCTGGGACCGGAGATCCAGGGCCTCGAGGCGCTTCGCGATGCGGTCGGCGTCGAGATCGCCGTTTTCCGTGGGAAGGGTCGAAATGCCCGCGGGGGGATTGAGCCCGAAGAGCTTGTACACCGGGGCGAAGAACTGGCGGGATTCGACGATTCCGAGATAGTCGAACCAGAGCAAGCCGCCGACGCTGAGCAAAACGATCAAGATGAGCAGGACGATGACCCTGCCGAAGGTACCTCGTGACGCCACTTTTTCCCCCTGTGGGCTCCATTATAACCGCATGTGGCGCGCGAACACAAGCGCGGACCTTTGCCCGCGTCAGAGCGAGAAGGAAGAAGCGAAACTTATGCCGTAATCGTAACCGGTCCGGCGTATCGCCTGGGCGTAGTGGGCGTCGAGGGAAAGCACCACGTTGCTAAGCGCGCCCATTATGAACGCCCCCTGGAGGGATACCCTCGCGTACCCCGAATCGAGGAAAACGCGGTCTCCGGAATCGAGGGAGAACCAGCCTGCGCGGTAGCCCCCGGCGAGGACGAGGCGGTTGGCGTATACCGGGAAGAGGGGCATCCCCTTCTGTATCTCGAAGGTGAAGGGCACGAGCTCCGCCTGCGCGGAGGCGGCGAAGCCTGTCCCCTGGACGTCGAAATCGGTGCCCCGGTATTCGGGAAAGAGGTATACGTAACGGGTCACGCCGGCCTCGAAGTCCCGGGCGCTTTCCGCGTCGGTCCTGGTGGAAACGGGCCCGAAGAACATCCCCGAGGAACCGAGGCCTGCGGCCTCGAGGGAAACCGGAACGAAGGGGGCGTGCCAGGCGATCCGGCCCTGGGCGATTCGCGTGGTCACCCCGTCGGGAAACTGCCTTCCGTACCAACCGTTGGCCGACACTTCCGCCCCCGACTCGGTGACGGCGAAGACGGGAAACCGGGCGATCCACGAATGCCGCAGGTATTCCCAGTTCAGCGTCAGTTCGGTTCCATAAGAAGCCGAGGCGAAAGCCTCCCCGTAGAGCGAACCGTCGAGATCCGAAGCCCGGCCGTACCAATGGCCCGCGAAACGGGCCGTGGAGGTAATCTTGTTCCAAGAAGGGGTGAGCCGGAAGACGGCGGTATAGCCCGCGGAGGCGGAAAGGTCCCGGTAGGCGTCGCCGGAAGAGCCCAGCGGACGAAGCCGGTCGCCGACCCCGGCGGCAAGGGTGCCCGGTCCGGTTACCCAGGCGCCATCGAGGGTAAAGTCCACGAAAAAGGGGTCGACCGAAAAGGCGGGTCGGATTTGATAGAGCGACCGGTCCGAGGGCGCGCCGGTAATGTACAGGAAACCGGGAAGCACGTTTCCCGTGGCCCGGGATACGTTGGAAGGGGCCTGGACCGGCAGGGGCAGGAAAACGCCGTCGAAAAGCCAGGGAAGCGTCGAATAAGGGCTGATATCGAAGCCCGTTTCCGGCGCCCCCTCGGGTGTACGGTACGAACGTTCGCCCGTAGCTCCGGCGTCGGATCCGCGCAGGGGAAGTTCGGGACCCGTGCGGGAAGCCGATGGCAATTCCATGACCCGCGTACGGCCGGAAAGACGGGCGACGTAGGCGATATCCTTCGAGGGCGCGTCCCAGACGGGATAGAAGACGCCGCCCGAATAGTCGCCCTCCTGCAGGGTCAGCGCCCCGGAGGAGGGTTCCCAGGCCGCGGCCCGGTAAAAGGAGCCCTCCCCGGTCCAGGCGAAGGTCAGGACGGGCTTGCCGTCCCGGTCCCCCCGGGAAAGGTAGCGGATAAACCGGAGGGAAGCGGGAAGGCCAGCGTCCCGGACCGTCTTTCCGTCGCGGCTTACCAACAGAAGTGCGCGGTTGGTGCCCGTCACGGAGAGGCAGGCGATCGCGCCGGTCCCGGAATCCACCGGGTTCAGGATCAGGGTACGGTCCCCGCCGGGTCCCGCTTCCAGGAGGACCGTCGCGGTCGAAACGTCCGCGCCCCGCGACAGGGTCACGAGGGATTCGCGCTGGCCCCGGGCCCGTACCGCGACGATGGACCCGGCGCCGTCAAGGAACGCCGCGTCGCGGAATCCCTCGTACGCTTCGCCCGTATAGCGGCCCCGGTCGACGTCGAGGCATTCCGCCCGGTCGGTAACGTCCGCCCCGGAACGTACCGCACGCGATACCAGGAGTTCGGAGCCGTCGGGAGAAAGGGAGAGGCGATTGAGGGTGCCGTCCGCGTCGGCCATGCGGCGCACCGAACCGTCCCTGTCTCGGAGCATGATCGACTCGGCATCGAGGTCGAGCCAGACGAGCCGGCCCGAACGCGCGTCGAGCAGGGACTGCACGCCCTCGGCGGCGCCCGGCAAGGCGAGGCCGTTTTCGCGCACTCCCGGCGGGACCGGAACGGAGTCCTCAAAACGCTTCCAGGCTTCGTCGAGGGAAATCCCGTAGGTTTGGCAGAACCGGGTTTGCGTATAGCTCGTAAACAGGTTGAAGGCGGCGCCCCGATTCCAGAACTCGGCGTAGCGTTCCATGCCATAGGTCTTTTGGAGCCATCCGGCGAAAAAACCGCCGTAGAGGTAATAGGAGTTTCCCGCGGGATACACGTCGAGGGCTCCAGCCGCTTCCTTCCAGGTCAGGAAACGGCCCTCGAGCTTGTCCTGGGAGAGGAGGTGCAGGGCCACGGGATCGGCGAGGCGGCCTTCCCCACCCCGGCTTTCGAGGGATACGGTCGCGCCCTCCATGAACGAAAGGGGCATGGTGACCGCGGAATTGACCGAGATGAAGTCCCCCAGGACGGAGGACACGAAACGCCAAAAGGGAGTCCTTATGGAAAGGGATATCGCGTGGGTCAGCTCATGGTAAAAAACGGCGAGGATGGAATCGGTATTCCCCGCCAATTCGCCCTCGGTCGGCAGGGTGTCGAGAAGCACGATGTGGTCGTAGGGATAGGGCGAAAACCAGGCGTTCAGTATCGAAACGCCGGACTCCACGTAGACGGGCATCCGCTTGCGCATTTCCGTGCCGAGAAGGGCGCAGATTTCCCCCGCGTAAGCGTCCGCCCTGGAGGCCACCAATGCCGCGGTTTCCGCCGAGGGCGGGGCATAGATCACGTCGAACCAGCGGGTCCGGATGACCTCCTTCGATTCGGCGGCGAGGGCGGAAAGGGCAAAAAGAAGCGCGATGGCTGCCGGGAAGTTCCGTTTCGTCATGCCCCCAGTGTATACGGCAGGGGGCCCCGCTTCAATACCGCGGCGGTCTCAAGGATTTTCTCCACTGGATGGGCGACTGGCCCGTATGGCCCCGGAAGACCCGGGCGAATTGCGAGAGGCTCCCGAAACCGCAGCGTTCGGCGATCGAGCCGGAATCCTCGCCGGACTCGGCCAGCAGCCTGCAGGCCTCGCGAACCCGGAGGGCCGCCAGGTATTCGGTGAGGGTGTACCTGGTCTCCCGATGGAATAGCCGGCTCAGGTGGGCGGGAGAAAGCCCCGCGCGGGAGGAGAGGCTCGCGAGGTCGACGGGCTCCGCGTAATTTTCCTCCAGCCAGGAGATGAGCTCCGCGACCTCCCGCCGTACCCCGGCCCGCGCGTGGTCTCCCGGGCCGGCTTCGTCCCGCAAGGCGGCGAATCGGGTCAGGTCTACCAGTAAGAGGAGGGCCGAACCCCACGCGGCGCTTTCGTATTCCCGCCCCCGCTCGCCCAGTTCCCCGCCGATATCCGAAAAAAGCCGGACGATCCTGTAGCGGAATTCCTCCGGAACGGGGATGACGGGATTAGAGTCGGACGCGCAGCGTTCCAGCAGCGGGAGGGCGCGCCCGTACCAAGGGGTATCCGGCACGGGAAAGTACAAATTATAGAGGGAACAGTCCCCGTCGTTTTTGTTCAGGGCGCGATGAAGCACCTGGGGACGCACGACGAGGGCGTCTCCCGCGCTGACCCGCCAGGTGTCGGCGCCGTGGAAAAAGGTCCGCTCTCCCGAGGCGAGGTACAGGACTTCCCAGGAACCGTGAAAATGACGTTCCGGATTCGTGCGCGCTTTGGGCTTGTAAATGACCGTGAGGCCAACCCGTGCGTCCTCAAGGCGATATCCCTGGTCCATTACGACAAATTATGCGCATATTCCCGGTATATTGACAATAAACGATCGGTTTTTTCCCCGTGAAATTCGTAGAATCTTCCCATGAACAATGCGACAACGACCCGGGAAGAGCAGAGAAGGTCCTTCATCCTCGAGGCTCCCCCGATGCGCGTAATCCTCTCCGTCGGCCTGCCCCTGGTTTTTTACAACGGGATTAGCCAGGGCTTCAGCTTTTTCGATACCCTTATCGCCTCGAACATCGGGGCGAAAACGGTCTCGACGGTCGCCTATATTTCGCAAATCGGGCAAATGTTCCAGGCCATCGGGTCGGGGCTCGGCATAGGCGGCGGTATCCTTATCGCCCGGGCCTTCGGCGCCGGGGACAAAAAGGGGGTGGAGCGGTACGTGAGCACCGTGGTCTTCCTGGCCCTGGCCATCGCCGCGGTCCTGCTCGCCGCCATGATCCCCTTCCCCTCTGCCTTCCTGCGGCTTCTCGGCATGCCCGCGGAACTCCTGACTACCGAGACGATCGCCTATTTCCTTGTCGAGATCGCCGGCATCGCGGCGGTATTCGTGAACACGATATATTTCGCCATCCTCCGGTCGAAGGGTTCAACCCGCCGGATTTTCTGGCTCAACCTGATGATCCTCTCCCTGAAGCTCGGCTTGACCCTGGCGTTCGTGTACGTGTTCCGGAAGGGCATGGTATGGCTTTCGATCGCCTCCCTAATCGCCCAGGCGTCCATGACCGTTATCGCCCTCGCGACTTTCCTCACCCCGGGCAATCCCTTCCGGGTATCCCTCAAGGCGGCGGATTTTTCTCCCCGGACCCTGGCTCCCGTCCTGGCCCTATCCCTCCCGGTCTTCCTCGAGAAATTCGCCTTCAATCTCGGGAAGGTGTTGGTCAATTCCATGGCGGCCGCCTACGGCAGCCTCGCGATCGGCGCCCTCGGCATATCCAACCGGCTCGGTGGACTTTCCACCATGCCGCCCATCGGCTTCGAGGACGCCGAAGCGGCGATCATCGCCCAGAACCTCGGCAACGGAAACCAGCGCCGGGCGATAGCGGTCTTCAAGCGGGTCCTCCTGCTCAACCTGGGGATCGGTCTCGTCATGTTCGTCCTGATGAGCGTCTTCCGCGACCCGGTGATTTCCCTTTTTGCCCGGGGAGACCCGGTTTTCACCGCCGAAATCGCGAGGATCTACAATTGGGAACGGTACGCCACGGTCCTCCTCGCGGTTTCCGCCACGGTGCTTGGCCTCCTGTACGGTTTCGGCCTTACCCGCGTCACCATGGTCCTGAACAGCATACGGCTCTTCGCGTTCCGAATCCCGCCGCTCTGGTTCATCCTCCATTACACTTCCATGGATTCCGAGGGACTCGGGGTCGCGATGATGGTCAGTAACCTCATGGCCGGCGCCGTCGCGGGAGGGGTCGCCTTCGCCTTCCTCGGCCGACTTCGGTCCGGGACCGGGACAAAAAACAAAGACGCCGCCCATACCGGCGAACCCGTCGTTTCCGATAAATAAAGTGCGAAAAAAAACGGGGATCAAGTTGCGGCGCCGCGGGGATTTCGCGATACTTCATACGGTAATGAAGGAAGGAATGACGCCGCGTCGCGCGAGCTTGAGAAACGCCTGGCTCAGGGCCCTCGGAATCCTCGTCATCAGCATGATTCTCCTCCGTTTCGGCGCGGATGTCTTGTTGCAGGCAACCTATTCCCGGGAAACCGAACGGAGCGACGTGGCCTCCTACCGGGAACGGGTAAAGACGCGCATACGAGACGAGGTCCGCGCTGCCGTGACCGTCGCGGAATACGTATGGGCGGACGGCAGGGGATCCCTGTCCGAGACGGAACTGAAGGCGAAGGTGGCGGAGCTGCTCGGGTCCCTCCAAAGCTCCGACGTGGGCTACGTCTTCGCGGCGGATTATTCGGGGATTTCCACGATCGGCCCCAACGTCGGCGCCGACATGTATTACGTCCGGGACAAAAACGGGCTTTACGTCGTCCGGGAGCTGATTGCCGCGGCCAGGGCCGGTGGCGGCTACGTGGAGTACGTAATGCCCCCGATAGAGGGCTACGCGGAAGTCCCGAAAATCAGCTACGTGCTGCCCTTTGAACCCTTCGGATGGTACATAGGCGCCGGGGTTACCCTCGACGAGATAGGAGCCATAGAAAAAAGGATAGCCCGGGAGGATCGCGGGCGTTTTTGGAGTCTCTTCGCGCGAAACGGGATTTCCGCGTTTCTGCTCATCTTTGCCCTCGTGCTCATAAACCGGGTCATGTATTCCCGGATCAACCGGGAGCTCACCGCCATAGAGGGCTATCTGGCCCGCTCGTCCCTTGAAGAATGCGACAGCATGCCCGGGAGCTACCGCATCTCGGAACTCGCGAACATCGCGGACCATTCGGGCCGCCTGGTCCATCAGCTCTTTTCGTCGATGAAAGAACTCGAACGGGCGAAACGCCGCTTTGAAACCATGGTGCGCAGCATGCCCGACCTCGTGTTCATCGTGGACCGGGCGGGCCGCTTCCTGGATTACTCGACCCCGGACGAGGAACGGCTGCTCGTGCCGCCCCGGGTTTTCCTGGGCAGGAACTTAGGGGAAATCCTTCCCGCGGACGTATCCGGCAGCGCGATGGACCGCCTCGACGAGGCCTTCGCCAGGGGAGAGCCGACGGTACACGAATATTCGATGTATCCCGGCGGCGTCAAGAAATGGTACGAGGCGCGCTTCATCCCCATGGACGAGGCACAGGCGCTCATCCTGGTAAGGGAAACGACGGAACTCACGGAAACGCGGATCAAGAACGAATACCTGAGCTACCACGACCAGCTCACGGGGCTTTTCAACCGCCGTTTCTTCGAGGAAGAACTCCACCGCCTCGATACCGAGCGAAACCTGCCGCTCGCGGTCATCATGATCGACGTAAATGGCCTCAAGATGATCAACGACGCCTTCGGCCACGAAAAGGGCGACGAGTTGCTCGTCGCGGTGTCGGAGCTGCTCCGGACATCGTGCCGCGAGGGCGAGGTCATTTCCCGGGTCGGCGGGGACGAGTTCGTGATACTCCTGCCCTCGACTTCCGAGAAATCGGCGGAGAAATTGATCCGCCGAATCTATGACCGCCTGGCGGAACAACCGGCCGGCGATTGGGTCATTTCCATCTCCGCGGGCCTTTCCGTCAAGGAAACCCCCCGGCAGCCGGTGGAGCTGACCTACGCGACCGCCGAGAAGAACATGTACCGCCGCAAGCTCGCGGAAAGCCAGAGCATGAGAAACCAGACGGTCCAGATCATCATGCGCACCCTCGGGGAGAAGAACCGGAGGGAGCGCGTCCATTCCGACCGGGTGGGGAACCTCTGCAGGCGGATAGGCGAGGCAATGGGGCTCGAATACCAGACCGTGAAGGAACTCGAAACCGCGGGACTCCTCCACGACATCGGCAAGATCGTGGTGGACGACAAGCTGGTCAACAAGGCGGGCCCGCTCACCCCCGAGGAATACGCGGAAGTGAAAAAGCACCCGGAGATCAGCTACCAAATCCTCCGGGCCGTGGATTCCTACGCCACCATCGCAGACGATATCCTCTCGCACCACGAGCGCTGGGACGGGGCCGGCTACCCCAGGGGACTCGCCGGGGAAAACATAAGCCTCGCTGGACGCATTATCGCGGTGGCGGACAGTTACGAGGCCATGACGGCCACCCGGCCCTACAGGATGGCCCTTCCCCACGAAACCGCCCTGGAGGAAATCCGGCGTAACTCGGGAACCCAGTTCGATCCCTCGGTCGTGGAAATTTTCCTGAAAATGGATTTCGGGGATACGGTCTGAATAAAGGGTATGCAAAGGGCATCGATCCGGTATATTCTCACGTCCCATGACACACGATTACCGGGCGGAACTTAACGACGAGCAGTACGAGGCGGTCACCTCCATCGAGGGGCCGGTCCTTATCATAGCGGGGGCGGGCTCGGGAAAGACCCGGGTAATCACCTTCCGCATGGCCTACATGCTCGATTCCGGGGTCAACCAGTCCCAGATCCTGGCGCTTACCTTCACCAACAAGGCGGCCCGGGAGATGGAAGCCCGCGTCAAGGAACTGACCGGGAAAAAGCTCCAGATGCTCACGGTCAGCACCTTCCACGCCTTCGGCGTGCGCATTCTCCGGGAAGACATAGACAAGCTCGGGTGGCGCGAAAACTTCAGCATTTACGACGACGTGGACCGAAACCAGCTCATCAAGGACACGGGGCGCGAGCTCGGCTTTACCGCCGACGCCCTTGACGTCTACAAGATAGGGAACCTCTTCTCGAACATAAAGATTGGGCGCTGGACCTGGGAAAGCTCCAACGACATGTACCGGAAGCTTTACGAGGAATACCAGGCGGGGTTGAAGCTTTTCAACGCCGTGGACTTCGACGACCTCATCATCCTCCCCATCAGGCTTTTCCGGGAGCATCCCGAGGTGCTGCAGAAATACCGGGACCGCTACAAGTACATAATGGTGGACGAATTCCAGGACACGAGCATCCAGCAGTACGAGTTCATGCACGCCATCGCGGACCGGAACGTCTGCGTGGTGGGCGACGACGACCAGTCCATTTATTCCTGGCGCGGGGCGAACTACGAGAACATCGTCATGTTCGAGCGGGACTTCCCGGGGCTCAAGGAGATAAAGCTCGAGCAGAATTACCGCTCCACCGAGACGATCCTGGCGGCGGCGAACGGCGTTATCGCGAACAACACGAACCGCAAGGTGAAGGCCCTCTGGTCGGGGAACGGCTCGGGAAAGCCCATCGAGATCTACATACCCGAAAACGAGACCTCCGAGGCGGACTTCGTCTCCGAGATGATCCAGACAATCCGCATGAACGAGCGCCGGAGCTACGCGGACTTCGGGGTCCTCATCCGGGCGAACACCCTTTCCCGCGCCATAGAAGAGGCCTTCCTCGAGGCGAATATCCCCTACCTGATGTCCGGCGGCACGAGCTTCTTCCAGCGGAAGGAGATAAAGGACGTGATCAGCTACCTCCGGGTGATCGCCAATCCCGACGACGACGTGAACCTACTCCGCATCATCAATACCCCCCGGCGCGGTATCGGCCGCAAGACGATCGAGGAGATAAGCGCGGTGGCCACGAGCCAGAAGTGCTCCCTGTGGACCGCCATGAACGCCCTCGTCGCCGCCGCCGACTCGCCCCTGGGGGAAAAAACCAAGATCGAGCTCGAGGTCTTCATGAACTTCGTGACCGAGCACCGCTCCACCATGCTTTCCGGGAAGGACCTTTCCGGGAAGGTCAAAAAGATGGTCGACGAGATCGACTACTGGAGCTACCTCGTCCAGGAATACCAGAAGAACGAAAAGGCCGCGCGCTACAAGTTCCTGAACATCGACAGCCTGATAAACTCCATGGGCGTGTGGGAAAAGGACCCGGACAACTTCAAGAAATCCCTATACGATTACCTGAACAGGATCACCCTCATCAGCCGCGACGACATGGAGGACGAGGAAGACAAGGGCAAGGTGAACCTGATGACCATCCACGCGTCGAAGGGCCTCGAGTTCCCGGTGGTCTTCATCATCGGCGCCGAGGACGGCATAATTCCCCACGCGCGGAGCATGGAAGAGGGAGAGGGCAACGTGGAGGAGGAGCGCCGGCTTTTCTACGTGGCGATTACCCGGGCCCGGGACAAGCTCTTCATTTCGAGCTGCCAGAAGCGGCGCAAGATGGGCGGCATGGTCGATTGCGCCCCCTCGCCCTTCATACAGGAAATTCCCGAAAATCTCGTAGAGTACCACGAGCCCTCGGCGCCGGTGGAAACGGAAGAGGCCCTGGACATCCTCGCGGCGATGAAAGCGAAGTTTTCCATGTAATTTTCGGCCTTCTATCGATAACTTTTTCCGAAAGGGTTTACGGCGGCGGGACCGGCCATTATCATGTAAGCGGAGTCAAACATGATACGCCGCTACCTACCGCGCGCCGCCGCGCCTTTTACCCGAATCGTCTTACTTGCCCTCGTTCCGGTCCTCCTGATCGCCTGCGACACCCCCTCCGGCGATACGGGCGGCCCTTCGTCCTGGGACAGGGCGAAGGCCGCTTCAATTCCCAAAACGGAACTGGGCTCCGAATACGGGACCCCGATCAGGCAGCCCCTCGCGAATTCCGGTTGGGAAGACGGTATCGCCATAAGCCGCGACGGGCTGGAACTTTACTGCGTGTACGTGCCGGGGGACATACTGTCCTTCACGATCGCGGGTCTCGACCCGACCGAATTCGGGCCGTACCGCCGCGGGCCGGATTACGGAATGGACCTCGTTACCAACCCCGTCGCCGCCTCGAGCTGGCTTCAAGCGGACATCCTTCATGCGCACCGCGACTCGACGGCGGACTCTTTTACCGCCTGGACACGGCTCGGCCTGGGGCAGCCCGTATTTAGCGAGGGGGCACCCCAGCTCGCGACCGCCTCGGACGGATCCGGTTTTTCCGCCTTCCTGTACACCTCGAACGATACCACGGCCTACGATATCGACATTTTCGCGATCAACCCGAGCGGTACCGCGCCCTCGGCCGCGGGCTCCCCCCTTTCGGGCTTTCCCCGCACCGACGCGATGGAGGATAACCCCCACCTCGAGCGCATGGACTCGACCCATTACGTGCTCATGTTCGACAGCGACGACTACGCGGGGGGACTCGGAAGCAACGATATTTTTTATTCCCTCGGAACGGACGACGGAGGGGGAAATCTCTCGTGGACGACTCCCGCGGGCCTGTCGACGATAAACGGCTCGGCCCAGGAACACCAGCCCCATCTCTGGAAGGATTCCGGGGGCGACTGGTACCTTTTCTATTCCGCCGCCGGCCCCGACGGAAAACTCGCGATTTGGCGGGCCAGGATGCAAACCGCCGATAATTGGGATTCTTGGGGCGAAAAAACCCTCGTCGTGTCCGCGGGTACGTCGGCTGGCGTCGGCGAGCCGACCCTCGCGCAAGACGGCGACCTTTCTTTCGTCGTCATCGTGGAGAATCCCGACGGAAGCGCCACGGACCGCTACGACGCCGATCCGTGGTTCGTCGGCCGTCTTTAAGCGATCCGGGGCTCCCTCAGTCGGGTTCCCCCGCCCGGTCCGTCGCGTCGGAGGGTGCGGGAATTCCCGCGGCAATTCCCGGGTAATCGCCGCCGACCGCCCCTGGATTGCCGGCAGGCCGCCCGATCGCGGCCCCGTCGGCTTCCCGGAAGCCCATGAGAACCGCGAAGCCGATGAAGGTAATGGCCGCGGCGACGATGCCGGAAAGCCGGATTCCCAGGGAACGCTCAGCGCTCCTGCCGAGCAGAAGGAACGACGGGAAGGCGAGATTCGCGGCGGATACGGCGGTTTTCATGGCGAAGCTGTTCACCCCGAAGTACGCGCCCTCGATGCTCGAGCCGTCGGTTTCCGAGCGTTTCCGCGCGGCGTCGGCCACCATGGCCGTGGGCAGTATGCCGAAGGCGGCGGAAGCCGCCGACTGGACGACCGCGATGAGGGCGGCCCAGGCGGGCACCGGCACGGCGGGCACGATACCCACGAAGGGAAAAACCGTAAACACGACGCCTTGGGCGACGAAGCCCCAGAGAAGCACCCGCTTTTTCCCGAACCTTCCGGATAGCCTCAGGACCGCGGGATACCAGAGGAAGCTCAGGGCGAAGATCGCCAGGGCGAGGGTGAAAGACGCCGATTCGGGCAACCGCATGAGGGCGGTCACGTAATAGGCGATGCCGATTTCCAGGAAGGTGTTCGCGGTGTAATAGAGGAAACTCGCCCCCACGAGGATGCGGAAGGGCCGGTCCCGGAGGGCCGAACGGACCGCCGAAAAGGCGGGCGCGTCGGAAATGCCGCCCGAGGCGTACTTCCGCTCGTTCACGAAGATTACCGGGACGAGCATGGCGACGAGGGCGGCGGCGCCGAGCGCCGCCGCGGCGAGGCGGAAGGAGTCGAGGGGCGAATTCCCCATGGCCTGGAAGGCGTCCTTCAGGGCGTAAATCGAATTGCCCGAGGCGAAACCGAGCGCCCAGGTGACCGAGGTGAGGGCGCTCAGGGTGAGCCGGTCCTCGGAGGTAGCGCCCAGCTCGGCGATGAGCGCGTTGTAGGGCATGACGTACATCGTGAGGAAGACGGTACCCGCGAGGGACGCGGCGAAGAGCCAGGCCACGTTCAGGGCCGAAACCCCGGCGACCGGGGGGAAATACTGGGCCAGGGCCAGGAGAATCGCGGGGACGCTCCCGATCAGCATGAAGGAGCGCCTCCTACCGAGCCGGAATCGGGACCGGTCCGAGAGGCCCGCTATGAGCGGGTCGTTCACGCCGTCGAAAAGGCGCGCCGCGAAGGCCGAAAGGCCCACCACGGTGAAGATTCCCCAAATCGAATCCCGAGTCACGAAGGCGGGAATGTCGGTTCCCGAGCCCTCGGGGGGAATGAAGAAATACGCCAGGAGGTTGTTGGCGAGGAAGGTCGTGAGGGACCAGCCGAACTGGCCGACCGAAAAGACGATCTTTCGCCCGAGGGACATTGAAGGTCTCGATTCACTCATCAGTTGGCTCCTTCCTGGATTGAACGTTCTTTTATTACCTTCCCGTACCAACGGGCGCTGTCCTTGACCACCCGGTCTTGGGTAACCGGGTCGACGTACACGAGGCCGAAGCGCTTGGAAAGCCCTTCGGCCCATTCGAAGTTGTCGAGGAAACTCCAGACGAAACAGCCCCGGAGGTCGGAACCCTCGCGCATCGCCTTCAGCATCTCGGTGAGCTGTCCCCGCAGGTAACTGATCCGGCGGCGATCGCGGACGACGGGACCGCCCGCGGCGTCTTCGGGCTTGTCGCTCCAGGCGGAGCCGAATTCGGTGACGAAAACCGGCGGGTTCCCGTATTTTGTCCGGAGCGATCCGAGAATCTCCCCGAGACCCTCGTGGTAGACCTCCCAGCCCATGGCGGTTCTACCGTCGGATTCGCTTACTTCGCGGAGTTCCTTGCCGGTAATGTCGGCCTTCACGAGGGGAACGAAGGGGTTCCAGGACGCCCTCTCGCGGCTGTAATAATTGACCCCGACGAAATCCACCGGGGCGGCGATGGTTTCCATATCCCCCTCCCTCACCGGAGGGCGAAGGGGCCATCCCCGCGCGACCGGTTCGGGATAGCGGCCGAGGAGAATCGGGTCGAAGGCGATGCCGTTCATGTACGCTTCCGCCCGTTCGGCCGCCCCGCGGTCCCGGTCGCTGTCCTTGAGGGGATGGACCGGGGTCCAGCTGAGGGTGGGACCGATCCTGGCGTCGGAGCATTCCGCCCGGATAGCGCCGAGGGCAGTGCCGTGGGCGAGGAGCACGTGGTGCATGGCTTTCAGGAAGGCTCCGGGGCTTTTCATTCCCGGGGCGTGGGTACCGAAGAGGTGGCCGAAACAGGAATACTCGAATGGTTCGTTCACGGTGATCCAGGTCCTTACCCGGTCGCCGAGGGCGCGCGCGGCGGTTGCGGCATAGTCCGCGAAGGCGGGCACCGACTCCCGGGAGACGAAGCCCCCGTAACGCCTCTGGAGCGCCAGGGGAAGGTCCCAGTGAAAAAGGGTAGGAACGGGCTCGATTCCGCGCTCCAGAAGGCCGTCCACGAGACGCGAGTAAAAATCGATACCTCGTCGGTTGACCGTTCCCGTCCCCTCGGGAAAGATTCTCGGCCAGGAGACCGAAAACCGCCAGGCTTCCAGCCCCATTCCCTTCGCGAGGTCCAGGTCTTCCTCCCAACGCCGGTAGTGGTCGCATGCGATCCTCGCGTCGGTTCCGTCTCGGACCCTTCCCTTTCGCGCGGTGAACTCGTCCCACACCGAAGGGCCCTTTCCGTCGGCGTCGGGGGAACCCTCTATCTGGAATGCCGCGGTCGCGGCGCCGAACAGGAAATTCTCGGGAAAACGGTTCATCCTCAATCCTCCGGAGAAAGGATACAACTGGTTGACTGACCAGTCAATCGTAGGTTTCAGAATTCTTGGAACTGGCTCCTCATCCCCTGGGCGCGAGAATTCCGGCGAGACGGGCCGCGAGGGACGATGCCACGCCGTCGCTCTCGCCGTAGAGCAGGGCGAACTTCTCCCGCTCCAGGGCGTTTACCCGACTCTTGAGCAACTGGGCGACCGCGGCGTCAACCAGAAAGCCGACGAAATGCCTGTCCAGGGACGGCTCTATGGCGCCCTCGGCATAACCTGCCTCGATCAGGGCAGACCACTTCTCGGCGGCTTCCCGCTCCAGGTTCAGTATATCCGGGGCGAAACGCTCGTTTTCGCTTTGGGAAAGGGAGAGCCACAGGGATATGAGGCTGCCGTTTTCCTCCGCGGTGGTCCACGCCCGGCGAAACACGGAATCGAGGGCGTCCGAAAAGCCCTTGTCGGCGACGTCCTCGAACAGGGTTCCCTGGAGGCCGATGCCAAGAAGGATCAGTGCCCGCACGAGATGGTCTTTCGAGGGAAAGTAGGAAAAAAGCGACCCGTGGGAAATGCCGGCGAGACGGGAGATTTCGGCCATTCGCGCCCCCGCGACCCCGTCGCGACCGAAGACCTCGGCCGCCGCCGCGAGGATACGGTCCCGCTTCTCCCGGGGAATGTTCGCGAAGGTTTCGGTATGGAAGTTTGGAGCCATGGGCTCAGTATTGCCGCCCGCTAGAGGTATGTCAACTCGCGGAGAATTCTCCGGAGCGACGCCGGGAGGCATTGCCTAATTAAGGAGCAATTCCAGGGACCCGTCGGGCAGGATCGACACTGCGTATTCCGAGCCGGCCTCGAAGTTGCGTATCACGAGCCTTTCGTGATGGAGCGAGCCGAGAAACCGGGGCATCCACCGCTCGGTGCGCGCCACCGAAAAGACCGCGCGCAATGCCCTGGCTTCCCGGGGAGAAAGCGCCTTTTCGTCCCAGAGGGCGGGAAAGCCGTCCCGGTCGTAATAGCGGATAAGGTCGATGCCCCGGGCGGGGGAAACCGCGTCGGTATAGAGCCGGAAGGGAAACACGAGCCAGCCCGAGCCGGTGCCCACGGTTATCGTGTCTATCGTCAGTTCCCACCCGTTGAGGGAGCGCTCGATGGTTCCGAGGCTGTCTCCCGAAGGGTCGAGAAAGCCCAGGCGCATGCTCAGCGTATCAATTCCCCTGCCGTATACGGTCAGGCGGAGCGGCAGGGGCCCCGAGGGAATCCCTATTTCCGCGAGGGGACTGTCGCCGCCGTAGGCGACCGACAGGAAGGTCGCGAACCGTACCGCGGCAAACCCGCTGAGCGCGAGGGCAAGGGCCGCCGCGACGAATACCGCGATCCTCGGAGCCCCCCGCAAGCCGGTTTTACCGGCGGTTTCCCGCCTCTTCCCCGCGGTCACGACAGCGCGTCCTTCAGGGGGGTCCAGGCTTCGACGAGCCGGTCCAAGGGATATCGCCCCCGATTCGCGGGACTCGGCGACGGAAGGAGGACGGCGGCCCTGCCGGTCATCGGCTCGAGAAGCCTTGAGTAGAGGCCATGGGCGGTATGCCCGGTGGCGAATATCGCGCGGATCGGGGCGCCTTCCAGGATGGGCCGAATGTCGTTGGCCACGGGATTCCTGATGGTCGAGTCCTTCGCCCCGTCGATGTCGCAGGACGCGAGCACGTCCCAGAGGGCGATATGGCGATCGAGGGCGAAGGCTCTGCGTCCTTCCGGCGACGGGGGGACATCCCCGGCGAAAAGGGCCGCGAGGACCGGCCAGAAACGGTTTTGGGGATGTCCGTAATAAAAGCCCGTTTCCCTGGATTTCGGGGAGGGCATGGTTCCGAGGACAAGCGCGCGGCTTTCCCCGTCCCATACGGGAGCCAGGGTGTGAAATACCCTCGCCGTCCCTACCGGCCCGCTCATGACCAGAGTTCCATTTGAGTCTGATCCGTCGCGGGACGCTTCTTCGCCTTGGCGGATCCCTCCGCTTCGGCGTTCCCGCCTCCGGAGGCGGAGCCACCCGCGGGGAAGCCCGGTATACTCTCGCCCCTGGTCAGGGCAAGAAAGGCTTCCTCGTCGATTACGGGAATGCCGAGGCTTCGGGCCTTTACGTTCTTCGAGGAATTGGAAGCCGGATCGTTGTTCACCAAAAAGGAGAGACCTTTCACCACGGAGGATTTCGCGGAGCCGCCGAGGGATTTCACGAGGTCTTCGGCTTCGCCCCGCTTCATCGAGACGAGCTCGCCGGTGAAGCAGAATGCCAGCCCATGGAGCGTTCCGCCCGCGACGGGCTTTTCGATGGAAACCGCGCCGGAACCCGCGAGGCTTTCCATTTCGCCTCTCAGGCGGTCGAGGCCCGCGCGAAGGCTTTCGGCCATGATCGAGCCGAACTGGTACACCGAGGCGATATCCTCGGCCGAGGCGTCGAAGAGCTTCTGGAGGGTGTCGTAGCCCGCGGCGACGAGCTTTTCCACCATGGTCTCGCCGATTCCCTCGATGTCGAAGCCCGCGACGAATTTCGCGAGGCTCACGGAGGACCGGCTCTTGAGCGACCTGATAACCTTGGCGGCGCTGGTTTCCCCCATCCGGTCGAGGGCGGCGAGCTCATCGACCGTCAGGGTGTAAAGGTCGGGAATGGAGCGTACCCTGCCGGACCGGTAAAGCCGCTCGATGAGGTTCACGCCGAAATCGCGCACGTCCAGGGTATCGATCCACTTTTCGAGACGATGGTGGATGAGCTTGGGGCATTCCGGGTTCGGGCAGTAGAGCCTGGTGCCCTCGTCGGCGAGGGCTTCGCCGCAGGCGGAGCAATTTTCCGGCCGGGTTATGGGCGTCGCGTCGGCCGGGTTTTCCACCAGGGCCTCGATCTTCGGGATGATCTCTCCCCGCTTGGTTACCACGACGCGGCTCCCGACCATGAGGTTCATGGAGGAAATCATGTTGGGGTTCGCGAGGTTCGCCCGCTGCACCGTGGTGCCCGCGAGCTGGACCGGGTCCACCGTGGCGATTGGGGTATAGGTCACCCCGGACTCGCTCCATTCCACCGAACGGAGAGTCGTCACCGCCTCCTCGAGGCTGAACTTGAAAGCGATCTGCTTTTCCGGCCGGGACCGCGCGAGGTCCGCGGGATCTATCGCCCTGCCCTTTACCACGAGCCCGTCTATGTCGTAGGGAAGCGCGGGCCGCCCGTCCATCACGTGGGCGCGCCAGTTCACCACTTCCTCGACGCCTTCGCAGGTCTTCATGGGTACCGTCGTGAAGCCCTCCGCCTCGAGCCAGGCGATCTTATCCGCCTCGTCGTCCCAGGGGGTCTCTCCCGTGAAGGGGCTTCCAGGGGTTCCCGGGGCGGCGTCGTAGCAGATTACCTCGAGGAATTCGCATCCGATTCCGTCCTTGCGCTTCATGAGTCCGTTGGCGGCGTTGCGGCAATTCGCCTTGTCGGGAAAGCGGGTTTTCAGGGTTTCGCGGGTCATGATGACCTCGCCCCGCACGCCGCCGGAAAAGGGGCGGGATCCGCGAGGGCCGGAATCCCCGGAAAGCGCGCCTATCACGCCCTTCATCTTCGCCGCGTTGGCCGTAATGTCGTCGCCTATCCTGCCGTCGCCCCGGGTCACCGCGCGGATGAATCGGCCCCCCTCGTACTGAAGCTCCAGGCTCGCGCCGTCGAGCTTGTACTGCACGAGGAATTCCGTAAAATCGCGCTTTGCCGCCCATTCGGCGAAAGCCTCCGGGTCGGCGGCCTTTTCCTGGCTCCCCATGGGGATGAGATGGTATTCCTTCGGAAACCCGTCGGTGATCTCGGAATTGATGGCGGAGAAAACCCGGTTTTCGGGCTCTAGTTCCCTGAGCTCGTCCCAGAGCGCGTCGAACTCGGCGTCGGAAATTTCGGGCTCCCCCGCGTAATAGAGCGACTGATGCCGGAGGATGAGGGACTCGAGCTCCCTTGCCCTGGGGTTGCGGGCCTTACGGGTTCCCGCCACCGGCGTCGCCCTCCGGAACCGTCGTGAACATGAGCTCGCAAATGCGGTGGTTCGCCTCGATACCCTTTTCCTCGAAACGGGTTTCGGGGCGCCAGGTCTGGCGCGGCGCGTAGCCCTCGAACATGCTCTTGAGGCCCGGGGTGGCCTCGAGCTCGAGGTAGGCTTCCTCGGCGTAGGGTTCCCAGTCGCTCACCATGTAAAGATAGCCCGATTGGGCGAGCTTCGACGCGATGAGGTCCGTCCTCGGGCGCCGGATTAGCCTGCGCTTGTGGTGGCGCTTCTTGGGCCAGGGATCGGGGAAGAATACGTGGAACGCGGAGACCGAGCCGTCGGGAATCATGTCGGCGAGTACCTCGAGGGCATCGTGCTCGATGATCCGGAGGTTCGTGAGCCCGCGCTTCTCGATCTCGCCCAAAAGGCGGCCGACCCCGGCGCGGTGCACCTCGAGGCCGATGTAGTTTTTGTCGGGGTTTTCCGCGGCGATTATCGCGGTGGCCTTTCCCATGCCGAAGCCGATCTCTATGTTTACGGGATTCGGGTTCTCGAACACGTCGGCGAAATTGATGATGGTTTCCTGGTACGGAATGCACCAGCGGGCGGAATGGATCTCGTAGTCCCTTTTCTGGGCCTCGGTCATTCGCCCCGAACGGAGAACGTAGGTGTGGACGCCGCGTAGCGGCACGGTAGTGTCGGAATCGGTTTTATCCATGGTCGCGGTATTTTACTCCATTTGAACGGGGCTCAACAATACCCCCGCGGTGCCGGTACCGTTCTCCGCGTAGCAGCGGACGCGAACCGCGTTGCGGGCGAGGGATTTCAGCTGGGTGACCGTACCGGCGGTCTTCAGGTCGCGGGATTCCGGTACCCGCCAGGAATACAGGAGGGCGCCCGAGGCGTCCTCGAGGAAAAAAAACACCCGGGAAAAATCCTTCGCGTCCGGGTTGCGCGCGAGGGTCCATTCTTCCCCGGAAACCGCGAGGGTCGCGGGCACGCGGTCCGGAAAGGCGATCGGCGGGAGGCTCGCGGCCCGGACGGACTCG
>QKCE01000171.1 GCA_003245785.1 Spirochaetales bacterium
GGCCGCGTCAATATCTTCCCTGAGCGTCGGAACCCGCTTTTCCTCGGCGGAAAGCGTCCCGGGTATCGGGCCCAAGACGCCAAGCGATGCGAACGAAGCCAGGAGGAGGGCTTTCAGGAACGAACGACGGCTCATTCTTCCCCGCCGACGCCTTTCCCGCCTTTGGTCCCGCGGTTTTTCGCGGTTTTTCCCGATGAATTGGGCTTACCCTCGCGTTCGTAGCCAGGTTCGTAAT
Source organism: Spirochaetales bacterium (assembly GCA_003245785.1). GTDB lineage: Bacteria > Spirochaetota > Spirochaetia > Treponematales > Treponemataceae > Teretinema. The sequence goes on from QKCE01000171.1 coordinate 236, forward strand.
TCCGTCGGGGATTTCTCAGCTTGAAAGGTATCGCCACCAGCACGCCGGCGGTAAAGGAAAAGAGGATGCTCACGAAGATCGGGACGTCGGTAAATTTTCCGAATATCCACGAAACGTCGCATTTGTTATCGAGATTAAACCCGATGAACAGGGTCGCCGCCAGGAGCGAAAGCAGGAACAGTATCAGTTTCCAGGGCATCGTGGTCCTCCAATTCCGTTTTGATTATTTTCGCACGGAACGTACGGCCCCGCAAGCCGGTCAGTTCCGCGAGGACGAAACGTCCGAAAAGCGAGGCGTCACGCTTTCCGGAAAACACGACCATCTCGCCGAGCTCGGTATGGCCGAAGAGCTCGTCGGGATCGTTACGGGAGAATGATTCAACGAGAACCCACATGCGGCTCCCGACCCGGGCCTTCATGCGATCAGCGCTCAACCGGTGTTGCAGGCGGATTACCCGGTCGAGGCGCGCCTTCTTGACGTCGTCGGCCACGCGGTTCGGCATGGAGTACGCCTTCGTGCCCTCCCTAGGGTTATAGTGGTACATGTATGCCGCGTCGAAACCGACGGTTTTCACGAGATCGAGGGTATCCTCGAGGTCTTCCTCCGTTTCGCCGGGAAATCCGACAAGGATGTCCGTGGAAAGGGTCGCGTCGGGGATTCCCGAACGAATGCGGGAAACGAGGGCGAGAAAGTCCTCCCGGGAGTATTTCCGGTTCATGGCCTCGAGAATCCTGTTCGACCCGTGCTGGACCGGCAGGTGAATGAAACGGCAAAGCACCCGTTCCCGGGCGATCGTCTCGATGAGGGCGTCGGAAAAATCCTTCGGATGGCTGGACATGAAGCGGATCCAGCGGATTATGCCCCGAGATTCCACCCGCCGGGCGATTCGTCCCAGGAGGGCGGGAAAGTCCAGGGTTTCGCCCGAGTCCGGGTCGGTCCACCGATAGGAATTCACGTTTTGGCCGAGAAGGGTCACTTCCCGGACGCCCCGCTCCGCGAGATCGTCGAATTCGGCGAGAATTTCCCCCAGGTTCCGCGAGACCTCGCGGCCCCGCACGTAGGGCACGATGCAATAGGAACAAAAATTGTTGCAACCGTTCATGATCGGCACGAAAGCCTGGAAGGCCCCGGCTTCGTAGGACGAGGGGGCAAACCAGTACGCATTGGCCGGGGTTTCGTCTACCGGCTGGTACTCCGCACCGTCGTGGATGGAACGGAAAATGTCGGTAAACCGTTCCCGCTCGAACATGCCCACGACGAAATCCACCGCGGGGAATTTGGCTCGGAACTCGTCGTGGAGCCGTTCGGCCATGCAGCCCATTACAAGGAGCACGAAGGAACGGCGCTTCTTGAGGGCGGCGAAGTGGGCGATGCGCCCGGCCACCCGGGTTTCCGCGGTGATGCGGACGGAACAGGTATTCAGGATGACGAGGTCGGCGGTTTCGGCTTCGGGGGCGGCGGTCCAGCCGAGGGTGAGAAGGAGTTGCTCGACCGAGGAAGATTCCGCCTGGTTCATCTGGCAGCCGTAGGTTTCAAAGAAAAATGTCATATCAGGTTCGGTTTCCGGAAAGGTATCCGCCTTCGGCGTACGCGAAGGCGTTATGGTTATGGATGCTCTCGAAGTTTTCTGCTTCGACGCTGTACCAGGGGAAGGCGCCGAGACGGGGAATCGCGATGATCACGTCCCGGACCAGGTCCTCGACGAATTTCGGGTTGTCGTACGCGGCCTCGGTCACGAATTTTTCGTCTTCCCGCTTGAGTAGCGACCAAACCGAACTCGACGCGCAGTCCTCGACGAGGGCGACGAGATCCTCGATCCAGAAAAAGGGACCGAGCTGGAGCTTTACCCTGACGACGCCGCGTTGATTGTGGGCGCCGTAGGCGCTGATAGCCTTCGAGCAGGGGCAGACGGTCTGTACGGGTACCGCGACGGAGACGTAAAAACGGCGGCAACCGTCGCCCGATACCCCGGAACGCGCGCGCGAACCGCCTTCGCCAGTTGAAATTCCGCCGTTTGCGGCATCCCCAGGTTCCGCGGAATCTCCCGCGCATTCGGGATCGCTTACCATGCCCTCGAAGGAACAGTCGTAGGCGAGCATTGACCGCTGTGTCGAGACGGGCGCTTCCTTCTCCATAAAAAAGGGGAAGCTCAGCTCGCCGAATGCCCGGGCGGCCTCGAGGGACACACGGATTTCCTCGAGCATGTCCAGGAAATGGGGCATGGAAAGCCGCTCCCGGTGCTGGTGGAACACCTCGATAAAGCGGCTCATGTGGGTGCCCTTGAAATGGTGGGGCAGGTTCACGAAAAGGTTCACCGTTCCCGTGGTGTGCTGGATCCGGTTTTCCCGGTCGAGTACGTGGATGGGATAGCGAAGGTCCTTGATGCCTACTTTCTGGAGCGGGACCTCGCGATGGTCCCGTTCGTTCTGGACGTCGATCAACCGGGCGGCCCTCCCTCGGTCATTCCTCGCCCGCGGCGCGGCGGGCGGAAAGGAGCGTGTTTTCCATGAGCATGGCGATGGTCATGGGCCCCACGCCCCGGGGCACCGGGGTGATGAAGGACGCGACTTCGCAGGCGGGAACGAAGTCCACGTCGCCCACGAGCCGGTACCCCTTCTTCGCGGTCGGGTCTTCCACGCGGTTCACTCCCACGTCGATAACCGCGGCGCCGGGCTTTATCATGTCGGCGGTGATCATGCGGGGCTTTCCCGCGGCGGCCACGAGGATATCCGCCTGCCGGGTGAAGGAAGCGAGGTCTTTCGTGCCGGTATGGCATACGGTGACCGTCGCGTTGTATTTGCGGTTCGCGAGCAGGATCGCGACGGGCTTGCCGACGATATTGGAGCGGCCGACGACGACCGCGTGCCTGCCCCTGGTCTCGATACCCGCTTCCTCGAGAAGCACCATCACGCCATGGGGCGTACACGGGAGGAATCCGGGACGGCCGATGACCATATTGCCCACGCTCACGGGGTGGAAGCCGTCCACGTCCTTCGCGGGGTCGATTTTCATGATGACCCGGTTTTCGTCGATATGTTTCGGAAGGGGAAGCTGTACCAGGATGCCGTGCACGGAAGGATCGGCGTTCAGTCCGTCGACTATCGCGAGAAGCTCCGACTCGGTCGTGGAAGCGGGCAGGTGCAGGCTGCGGTCGAGCATGCCGACCTCGGCCAAGGCCTTCGCCTTGCCGGTCACGTAGGAAACCGAGGCGGGGTCTTCGCCCACGAGGACCACCGCGAGGCAGGCATGGGTGCCTTTCGCCTTCAGGGCGGCCACCGACTCGGCGACCCGTGCGCGAACCGAAGCGGCGACCGAAAAACCGTCAATAACTGTAGCGCTCATTGGGGGCTCCTTTCGCGTCGCCGGGACGAAGCGTGTAACGGATGGTTGGGTACATTGTTGTACCACGTACCGCCTTTAATAGACAATAGCGGAAAAAATGAGGTATAGTGTGGCAATGAAACGTACGATCTTCACCCTTATTCTGGGCGCCTGCGCCATCGTCGGCGTCGCGGCCCAGGCGGCTCCGGGCAACGACCAGCCTTCCAGCGTTTACGACTACGAACCGATCCACAAAGGCGACCAGGTCATCCGGATAAGCCTGGGTACCGGCCTCGGGCTATTCAATTTTACGCCCGACGGGATAGAGACGAAGACCAACCTGAATCCGGGCGGATCCGGCAGCATAGGCTTCTCCCGTTTCATAACGAACCGGGTATCCCTCGGCGGCGAGATAACCTTCGCGTTCAACACGACCATCGGCGGGAACCTTTATTTTTACCTGCCCCTGACCTTTTTGGCCGGTTATGAATTCGTGTTCGGCGAGATACACGTACCCGTTTCCGTCGCCATAGGCGGCGCGTTCCAAACCTACTCGACGACGAACTACTTCGGGCCCATCGTCCGGCCCGAGCTCGGCGCGTACTGGCAGTATTCCCCCGCCTGGTCCTTCGGGGTCCAGACCGGCTGGAACCTGATTCCCCAATGGTATACCGACGAAGAGAACAACCGGACCGGGAACATCCTGGGCTTAAGCGCCGCGTTCCGATACCACTTCTTCTAAAACCGGAGACCCCCATGAAACGACATGATTCGATAGCCCGCGGGGTAATCCTCCTCGCTTCCTTCGCCCTTCTCGCCCCGCTCGCCCTCGCCTCTTGCGACGCGGATCCCATTTTCGCCTCCATCGAAAAAGAGGTTGCCCTCAAGGATCCCTCGATCCGCGGCATCATTACCTCGATGGTGTTCACGGGCGACGCCTCGGGCACCAAATACACCACCAACGGACGGGTCTACGAAAAGACCGGCTATAACGGAGACTGGGACGAGATCTCGATCCCGAAACACCGCTGCGCCCAGCTTGCCTGGGACGGCACGTATCTTTACGGGCTCATGCAGGACGAGGATTACGCTTACGCCGGCATTTATTATCGCTCCGGTTCGTCCTGGACCAAGGTGAGCGGAACCTCCGACATGGTGCTGATGTATTCGGGCGATGGGTTCGTCTACGGGTTTACCCATTCGGGCGACGAGGACGGCGGGACTTACAGCATGTACAATCTCGATGATACCGGACTGCTGACCGCCGCTGTGACGGGCCTCGCCAAACCCACGGGTAGCGCAGTGAACCTCGGCTCCGCGAGCTGGTTCTCGACCCTTGGCGGGGTGTATACCTCTGCGGGCAACGAAGAGAACGGATCGTCGACGATGCCCTCCGGGATTCTCGCCATGACCGCCACATCCGGCGGCGTCCTGTATGCCGCTTCGAGCTCGAAGCTTTGGCAGTTTGATGGCACCGACTGGACTTCCATTACCCACAAAGGCACCCAAACAGGGGTGGGCAGCATTTCCTGGCTTCCGCTCACCGTGTCGACCGGGGTGGTCCTCGTATCGGGAGGTGATACGGAAGGCTATTCCGAGGTTACCGTAACCGGAGTCGATAGTACCCCGGCCCTTTCGACCGTCCACTGGCCAGGAAGCGGCACCTCGTCCCTTCCCTACTCCGACGTCGCGCAGTACGATAGCTCCGTCGGGCAGTGGACTGTCAATGGCATTTACGCGGATACCTCCGCGAATAGCACCGGCAGCAACGATTACGTCCTTTACGCCTGCGTGGTGAACGATCACGGGTACGACGGGCTCTGGTCCTATTATCCCGATACCCGCTCCGAGTGGAACCGCGAGTGACGGGTTTCCGCGGGAAGTAAACGGTGGATCTTTTTTCCGCGTCCGGTCCGGGTACCCATGAACCCCTGGCTGCCCGGATGCGCCCCCGCAACCTGGACGAGTATATCGGCCAGGACCATATCATCGGCCCCGGGCGACTCTTGCGCCGGGCGATCCAAGCCGACCAGCTTTCCTCGGTAATCTTTTACGGCCCCCCGGGCACGGGCAAAACGACCCTTGCCCGGGTGATCGCCAACCACACCAAAAGCAATTTCGTGACGCTGAACGCGGTGCTCGCGGGAGTCCAGCAAATCCGCGAGGCCACGGCCCACGCCGACGAGCAGCGGAGGCTGTACCAGAGGCGCACCATCCTTTTCGTGGACGAGGTGCACCGCTGGAACCGCGCCCAACAGGACGCGCTCCTGCCCTGGGTCGAGAACGGCACGATAATCCTAATCGGCGCGACTACCGAAAATCCCTTTTTCGAGGTGAACAAGGCCCTGGTGAGCCGAAGCCGGGTGTTCCAGTTGAAGCCCCTCACCGCCGAGGACCTGACAAGAGCCGCTCTCGCCGCGTGCGCCGACCGGGAACGGGGTTACGGGAAATGGAAGGTGACCTTTACCGAAGGCGCCCTCGAGCACCTGGTGGAGACCGCCTCGGGAGACGCGCGGAGCCTTCTCAACGCCCTGGAATTGGCGGTGGAAACCTCCGTGCCCAAATGGCCGCCGGCGGAGGGCGAGGGCATCTCGATCGACCGGGAAGCCGCCGAGGAAAGCATCCAGCAAAAGGTAGTCCTATACGACCGGGACGGCGATTACCATTACGACGTTATCAGCGCCTTCATCAAGTCCCTCCGGGGGCGGGACCCCGACGCGGCCCTCTATTGGCTCGCCCGGATGGTCCGGGCGGGGGAAAGCCCCTCGTTCATATTCCGGCGCATGCTGATCTCGGCCTGCGAGGATACGGGCCTCGCGGACCCCCACGCGATTTCGGTGGTGGAAAGCTGCGCCGCGGCCTTCGACCGGATCGGCTTCCCCGAGGGCAATTTCCACCTGACCCACGCGGCGCTCTACCTCGCCACGGCCCCCAAGTCCAATAGCGCCATGGCTTTTTTCGACGCCATGGCCTC
>QKCE01000318.1 GCA_003245785.1 Spirochaetales bacterium
CCCGGAAAAGTACGGCACCGGCTGCGTGGACGGGATCGTGGCGAGCGAGTCGGCGAATAACGGCCTGACCGGCGGCGCCCTCATCCCGCTCCTTTCCCTTGGAATCCCCGGGGACAGTACCACCGCGGTCCTCGTCGGCGCCTTCATGCTCCAGGGCGTGCAGGTCGGCCCCCTTTTCATCTCCAACAACATGGGGCTTTGGTACTCGATCCTGGCCGCCCTCGCCATCAGCAACGTGCTCATGTTCCTGGTCATGTTCTACCCGATCAAGCACATCGCGAAGATCGTGAAGATCCCGAAGAACCGAATCTACCCGATCATCCTGCTCCTGTGCGTCGTGGGTTCCTATTCCGCGAGCAACGGCAGCATGGCGGACGTGTGGACCATGCTCGTCTTCGGCGTGCTCGGCTACCTCTTCTCCAAGATCAAGCTGCCCATAGTTCCCTTCCTCATCGGGTTCATCCTCGGGGACGACCTGGAAAAATATTTCGTGGACACCATCAAGGGGTCCGGCGGCAGCCTCGCGGCCTTCTTCACCCGGCCCATCGGCTGGGTAATCTGGGCGCTCATCCTGGTTTCGGTCGCCTACGCGATTTACGACGAGCGGCGGACCAAGGCGAAAGCCAGGGCCCGCGCGTAAGGAAAGGCGGATGAAAACGATCAAGGTACACGAAAGGGACAACGTCGCGATTCCCGTCGAGGCCGCGCCCAAGGGGACCGTCCTGGAAGGCGGATTGGTCCTGAGGGAAGACATTCCCCAGGGACACAAGATCGCCCTCCGCGACCTGGCGGAAGGGGAGGCGGTGGTCCGCTACGGCGTAACCCTCGGCTATCTTCTCAAGGCCGTTCCCGCGGGCGGTCTCATAAACGAGCATACCCTCAAGGCGGCGCCTACCCCGGAACTGGACGGCATGGCCTGGGGCACGGACATACGGACCGACCTACCCGCCGCGCCCGTCGCGACCTTCGACGGCTATCCCGTCCCCGGCGAGCGCTTCGCGGGAACGCGGAACATACTGGGAATAATGACGACCGTGCAGTGCGTCTCCGGCGTGCTCAACGTCGCCCTCGCGCGGATGAAGGCGGAACTCCTGCCCAGGTATCCCCACGTGGACGACATAGTCGCCCTGAACCACGACTACGGCTGCGGCGTCGCCATCGACGCCCGGGAAGCCCATATCCCCATCCGGGGCCTGCGCAACCTCATGCGGAACCCGAACTTCGGCGGGCAGATCATGCTGGTCGGCCTGGGCTGCGAAAAGCTCACCCCGGATAAGCTCCTGGGCCCGGACGAGCTCAACGCGGACAACGTGCTCATCCTCCAGGACCACAAGGGCTTCCACGCCATGACGGCCGCCCTCATGGACATGGCGGAAAAAAAGCTCGAAGTCCTCGAGGCCCGCCGCAGGGAAACCCTGCCCCTTTCGGCCCTCTGCGTCGGCATGCAGTGCGGCGGGAGCGACGCCTTTTCGGGCATTACCGCCAACCCCGCGGCGGGTTACGCCTCGGACCTCCTCGTGGGGGCCGGCGCGACGGTCATGTTCTCGGAGGTGACGGAGGTCCGGGACGGCGTGCACCTCCTGGCGGCGCGCTGCACCGAGGAGGCGACCGCGAAAAAGCTCGCCGCCGAAATGCGGTGGTACGACGAATACCTCGCCGAGGGCGGGGTGGACCGGAGCGCGAACCCGACCCCCGGGAACAAGAAGGGAGGGCTCGCGAACATCATCGAGAAGGCTATGGGGTCCATCGCGAAATCCGGCCGGGCGCCGATCGTCGAGGTGCTCTCGCCGGGCGAGAAGCCGACCCGGAGCGGGCTCGTCTTCGCCGCGACCCCGGCGAGCGACTACGTCTGCGGGACCATGCAGCTCGCCTCGGGAATCGGCGTGCAGGTTTTCATGACCGGCCGCGGCACCCCCTACGGGCTCGCCCCCATCCCGGTCATCAAGGTGTGCTCCCGGTCGGACATGAAAGACCTGTGGGCCGACCTCATCGACGTGGACGCGGGGCGCATCGCCACCGGTGACGCGACGATCGAGGAACTCGGCACGGAGCTTTTCCGGGACATCGTGGACGCGGCGAGCGGCCGCAAGAAACCCTGGGCGGAGCAATACCGCTTGTACAACGACCTGTGCGTGTTCAATCCGGCGCCCATCACCTGACGGGCGGTCACAATATCTTTCGCAAGGAGCAACACTTATGAAAATCGGATTTATCGGTCTCGGGATCATGGGCAAGCCCATGGCCAAGAACCTTCTCAAGGCCGGGCACGAAGTCGTGGCCTTCGACATCACCAAAGCCAACGTCGAGAACGTCGTCGCCGCCGGCGCGAAGGCCGGGGCCTCCGCCGCCGCGGTGGCGGCCGAGTGCCCCGTCGTGATCACCATGCTGCCCAATTCCCCCCACGTGAAAACCGCGGTCATGGGAGCGGGCGGCGTGCTCGAGGGCGCCAAGGCGGGCACCATCCTCATCGACATGAGCTCCATCGCCCCCCTGGCGAGCCAGGAAATCGAGAAAGCCTGCGCCGAAAAGGGCGTGAAGATGATCGACGCCCCGGTCTCAGGCGGCGAGCCCAAGGCGATCGACGGCACCCTCGCGATCATGGTGGGCGGCGACAAGGCGGTCTACGAAGAGGTGAAGGACCTGCTCCTCAAGATGGGCGCCACCGCGGTCCACTGCGGCACCGTCGGCGCGGGAAACACCACCAAGCTCGCGAACCAGATCATCGTGGCGGTGAACATCGCGGCGGTGGCCGAAGCCTTCACCCTGGCGAAAAAGGCCGGCGTGGACCCGAACCTCGTGTTCGACGCCATCAAGGGCGGCCTCGCGGGCTCCACGGTCATGAACGCCAAGGCCCCCATGATGATCGGCGGGAACTTCGAGCCGGGTTTCAAGATCGACCTCCACATCAAGGACCTCTCCAACGCCCTGGACACGGGCCACGGCGTGGGCGCGCCCCTGCCCCTTACGGCGGCGGTCCAGGAGATGTTCTCCACCCTGCACGCGGACGACTGCGGCCAGAACGACCACAGCGCCCTCGCCAAATACTACGCCAAGGTCTCGGGAACGAAGATCGGCAAATAAAGGAAGCCCCATGCGGACCGATTTCATCAAGGGAATAGTCATTCCCATCGTAACGCCGGTGACGGAGGACGAGCGCGTCGACGAGCGGAAGCTCCGGAGGCACGTCGACTTCGTCATCGAGGGAGGGGTCTCCGGTATCCTCGCCTTCGGCTCGAACGGGGAATTCTACATGTTCGACGAGGCGGAGATGAAGGCCATCCTCGCGATCATCGTGGACCAGGTCAAGGGCCGGGTTCCGGTGTACATGGGGGTCGGCGAGATCCGCACCTCGGCGTGCGCGCGGATCGCCCGCATGGGCGTCGACAACGGCGCCGTCGGCGTCTCGATCCTCCAGCCCATGTTCCTCAAGCCCTCGGACGACGAGCTCGCGGACCATTTCCGGGCCGTGGCCGAAAGCGTGGCCGACGTTCCCGTCCTCCTTTACAACAACCCTGGCCGCTGCGGCTATCCCATGAGCCAGGCCCTGGTGGAGAAACTGGCCCATGGCGTGGAAAACCTCGCGGGTATGAAGGACTCGAGCGGCGACATGACCCAGACCGCGGAGTTCATCCGGCGGAACGCCGACGTGGGCTTCAAGGTCATGTGCGGGAAGGACACCCTGATCTACGGGGGCCTCGCCCACGGGGCGGTCGGCGCGGTTTGCAGCACCGCCAACTTCCTCCCGCGCCTGATATGCTCCATCTACGACCGCTACGTCGCGGGAGACCTCGCGGGGTCCCTCGCGGCCCAGTACGAGCTGAACCCCATTCGCCTGCGGATGGACCATTCGAGCTTTCCGGTCGCGACGAAGGACTACGCAAACCTCCTGGGCCTCGACGTGGGCGAGCCCGTCCGGCCCAACAAGCCGTCCACGGCCGCGCAAATGGAAGGCCTCGCGAAGGAACTGCGGGCCGCGGGGTATCTCGCCTGACTCGGGCCCTTCGGGACCGAAAAAAGCCGGGGGGAAGGAAGATTCGCGTAGCGCGGGGCTTCCTTCCCCCTTATACTTTTAGAACCTAACCAAACCGACCAAAACCGACCCAAAACAACGGAGGCACGATGATTCACACGATCGACGATTTGGCAGACGACCTGGACGAGTCCGAAATCGCCGCCGAGCTCAGGCAGTTCAAGAAGGAACGGGACAAGATAAAGAAGGTCCTGAAGGCGATCAACGAGAACAAGCGGACGCCCTTGGAAAAATACATCGACATCGTATTCATCGTCCTGCTCGTGCTTCTCTTCCTGGCCCGGTTTCTTACCCACTGGATAGGCGACTTCGTGTCCCTCGAGATCGGAACCCTCCTGGTGTCGATCAAGATCATCTTTCTCATGCGGCGGCAGGACAATTACAACCATTTCATGTTCATGATCATGCATACCATCGACTACCGGCAGAACGTCATCCTGAGGAGGCTCGACGAGTTGGGGGAGCGTATCAAGGACGACGGCGCGCGGTAGGGGCCTTGCCCCGCCTGAACGGCAAAATCTCCGGCTGGTCCCCGGGATACCCCCGCACTATCGCGTTTTTCCGCGAATCGCGTATACTGAAAGCCTATGAGAAGGTTGCCGAAAGAAGTGCCGGAAGGCATGGCCCAGACCGAAGTCATGCAGGGGGGGCAGGTTATCGCCGACGACACGCGATGCCTCATAACCCTCCTCGGCTCCTGCGTGGCCGCATGCCTTTACGACCCGCAGGCGAAGATCGCGGGCATGAACCATTTTCTCCTCGCGAACCCCCGGTATTCCCGCTCCATGCCCGTGAGCCTTACCGACGCGGGCCGTTACGGGCTCCTCGCCATGGAACTCCTCATTAACGGCATGCTGAAGAAGGGCGCCAAAAAGGAACGGCTCCGCGCCAAGGTCTTCGGCGGCGGGGCGGTGCTCCCCGGGGTCAGCGAGGACAACTTCAATTGCGTAGGCAACGTGAACAGCCGGTTCGTGAGGGAATTCATGCAGACCGAGAAAATCCCCCTGGAATCCGAGGATCTCGGGGGCAATTTCGGCAGGATCATCGTATTTCGCACCGACACCTATCAGGCGTACCGGCGGGTCCTTCCCCCCATGGAAACGGTCAAGGAAGAAAACAGGGAACTCGGGGCCTGGAAGCAGGAAATAAAGGAACGGGAACGGAAAACCGGCGAGGGTATCATTCTGTTCGGGCCCTGAGCCCCATCCCGAAATACCGTTTCGCCCTTCATCCCGGCGCCCCCCCCAAAAAAAAGAACAAACCGTGCCGATCGGGCGGTAGTCGACCTGAGGGGGCGATGCGCGGTATAGTCGCCCTTACCACATCAAGCGAGGGTAATCGTCCATGAAAACGCGAGGAATATTTTTTGGGCCCCCGGCCACGGTCAAGGAATCGGCTTCGTCGGTCGATTTACCCTCGAATAGGGCGCCGCGCGCGAAGCGGGTATCCCTCCTCGTCCCCTTGCTCGCGGCATTCTTGCTGCTCCCGTCCTGCGTGCTCGACTCCGGCCCCACCGATATCTGGGTGGGACGAATCATTACCATGGATGCCTCGCTGCCCGGCGCTGGAGGCCCCGCGGAAGCCCTTGCGGTTCGCGGCGGGGAACTGGTTGCGGTCGGCGGCAGGGACGAGGTGCTGGAGCTTGCGACGAGCCGCACCAGAATCCACGAACTCGGCGACCGGGTGCTTATGCCCGGCTTCGTCGCGGCCCACGAGCATCCGTCCCTTACCGCGGTCTTCAGCGGGATGGTCGACCTGAGCGCCTTTACCAATGACGGTCCCGACGAGGCGTGGGCCGCCCTCGAGGGCGCCGTAGCCAAGGCAAAGCCCGGCGAATGGATTTACGGCATGGGGATCGATTACGCGCTCATGCCGGGGTTGGGTACCATAGATCGGGACCGTTTGGACCGGATCGCCCCGGAGAATCCCGTCGTGCTCATCGCCCAGTCCATCCATTCTTTCTGGGTCAACGGCCTCGCCCTCGCGGAAAAGGGAATCGGCGATTACGACCCCGACCCGGCGGCGGGCGGCCATTACGGCAGGGACGAAACGGGCCGGCTGAACGGCTTCATCGCGGAACCCGCGGCGGCGGCCCCCTTTACGGCCCCCTTGCGGAAGCCCCTCCGCATGGTCGGCGCGATCCGCCGGGAGCTCGAGGACTTGAGCGGGCGGGGCTTCACCACCGTGGCCTCCCTGGGGTACAACGCCCCGCCGTGGCTCCTTCGCCTCGTGAGCCGGCAGGGCTTCAAGCCCTTTATTCGCCAGGCGGTATACCTCATGACCGACGAGCTTTCCTACCTGCCCCCGAAACCCGACAACGGCGACGCCTTTTTCCGGGTCGCGGGCATAAAGCTCTGGCACGACGGCTCGCCCTATACGGGCACCATGCTCCTGAAACTGCCCTATCTCCATAACGAATTGACGGAACTTATGGGAATCGCGGAAGGCCAGACGGGGGAGGAACTGATTCCCCCGGAGGAGCTCG
>QKCE01000261.1 GCA_003245785.1 Spirochaetales bacterium
GGATCGAGCCGGCGCATTCCCGGGCGAGGAGGAGCGGATGCCCCGCCCTGCCGCGCACCGAGGGCTGAACTACCGGCGCGGCAGACTCCAAAAGCCGCCCGCACAGGGCCGGGGTCAAAAAGGCATAATCCCCGGGGGTCAGGAAAAAGCGCGGCGCCCGAACGCGGGCGACGCCGACCCTCACGGAGGAAAACATGCCCTCCTCGAAGCCGTCGTTCATCGCGATCTCCACCGCGCCGACGTAACCGGCCAGGGCGGACTCGAGCAAGTCCGGCCGAAAGCCGGCGACGACGATGACGCGGTCGCACCAGGGGAGGAAGGCCTCGACCGCGCGCCGGATTACCGGCTTGCCGCCGACCGGGAGGGCCATCTTGAAGGCCTTCGCCCGGCTCGAAAGGCCCGCGGCGAGTATTACCGCCTCGACGCCCTTCATTGGATATCCTCTATAAGCACCCGAAGGGCGCCGCCGCATACCATGCCCTCGCCCTCCGCGACGGAACCGGAAAGGTCGATGTCCCGGAGGAGCCAGCGCCCGCTGCCGATCACGTCCAGGGCGAGCTTGACCGCGTCGCTTTCGGCGCATCCGCCCCCGACGCTGCCGACGACGCGACCGCCGGGGTAGGCCACGAGCTTGGACCCCGCGCCCCGGGGCACCGAGCCCTCGGCCGCGAGGACCGTAACCGCCGCGCGGGGGCCCGCGTCGGGCCGCGCGAGATCCTCGACGACCGCCGCGTCGAGGCCCGTGGAGAACTTCAGCCGCTCACCGTCCGGGCCGAGCCTGCGGCGCGAGACGAGTTCCGCGGCGATCGAAACCGCGATTTCCGCCGGGCTCACCGCGCCGATCGCGAGGCCGACGGGCGCGCTTACCCGGGCGAGCCGCTCGGGCGAAATGCCCTCTCCCGCGAGCCGTTCCCGGGCGAGGGTTACCCGGCTCCGGGAACCGATCATCCCGACGTAGCGGGGCTCCGGCCCGGAGAGGACCGATCGGAGGCAGTCGAGGTCGTGCCGGTGTCCCCGGGTGACGATCACGACGTAATCGCTCTCCCGTATCCCGAGGCGCGGGAAGGAGGCGGCGAAATATTCGCACATGACGGACGCCGAATCGCCGAACCTCCCGGGGTTCGCGAAGGAAGGCCGGTCGTCCACGACGACCACGTCGAACTCGACCTCATGGGCGAATCGGGCGAGGGGAAGGGAGATGTGCCCGGCGCCGAAGATGACCAGCCGGTCCCGGGGGACGCAGGGCTCCGCGTAGACGGCCCCGTCTCCCGCGCCGACGATTTCCGGCCCCTGCGCGAGGGCACCGAGGGCGAGCGGCTCCCCGTCGGCGAGAAGGCGCCGGTCGAGGTCCGCGCAGTTTCCCCCGGGGGCGGGGCCAGCCGCCGCAAGGCGGCCGATCCTGGCGTTCGCGCCGGCGCCGAGGGTATAGGCGACGACCGAGGGTTTTCCCGCGCGGAGCCGGGCGACGACTTCGTTCCAGGGGGCGCTCATGGCTCTACCCCCGCGCTCTCAAGGCGCGCGCATTCGCCGTCGTCTCCCCGCAGGATCGCGAGGCCGTGAGAAAGCTCGCCGATAATGAAGGAAAGGGATTCCTCCGCGGCTTTCGGGCTGCCGGGCAGGTTCACGATAAGGGTCTTGCCGCGGATTCCCGCCCTGGCGCGGCTCAGCATCGCGCGTTTCGTGACGCCCATGCTGAAGGCGCGGATGGCTTCCGGGATTCCCGGCGCCTCGCGCTCGATTACCGAGAGGGTGGCTTCGGGCGTTACGTCCCGGGGAGAAAAGCCGGTTCCCCCGGCGGTGAGGACCAGGTCGCAATCTTCTTCGTCGGCGAGGCGCCGAAGCTCGGCGGCGATCAGGTCTCGGTCGTCGGGAAGCACGCGGTAGCTCGCGAGGGCATAGCCGTGGCCTTCGATTATCCGCCTGACGGCCGGTCCGCTTTCGTCGGTCCGGGCCCCCCGGTACCCCTTGTCGCTGGCGGTAACGATACCGACGCGGTAGCTCTTACCGGACATGGATCGCGTCCCCCTTCTTGATCGTGCCGCCTTCGAGTACCCGGGCGAAGGCCCCTTCCCTCGGCATGATGCAGTCGCCGACCTGATGGAATATTTCGCATTCCGAATGGCACTTCTTGCCGATTTGGGTAATTTCGAGGAGCACGGCGCCGCATTGAAGCGTGGTGCCGACCGGGAGGGCCTTGAAATCGATGCCCTCGACGAGGAGGTTTTCCCCGAAGGCGCCGTCGCCGACCGACGCGCCGCGCGCGCGGAATTCCTCGACCCGCTCGAAGGAAAGAAGGCTCACTTGCCGGTGCCAGGGGCCCGCGTGGGCGTCGCCGACGACGCCGTGCTCGCGCCGGAATTCGGCGCTTCCGACGTCCTTCTTCGCCGTGCCCTTTTTTTCGCTCACGCATACCGCGAGGACCGTGCCGCTCGCGGCGCCGCTAATCGAATGCCTCATGCTCACCCCCCGATCCTCGCCATGCTGGCGGTTTCCGCGCACGCGCCGTGCTCCGCGGGCTTGGCGCGTATCGCCTCGGCAATCAAGCGGGAGAGCTCCCCGTCGGTAGCGCCGCCCCGCATCGCGTCGCGGAGGGACACGGCCCGCGGGTCGAAGAGGCAGGCCTTAAGGTTCCCCGTAGAGGTGAGGCGGACGCGGTTGCAGTCGCCGCAGAAGGAATGGCTCATGGGGGCGATGAAGCCGACGGCTCCCGAAAAGCCCGGAAACTCCCGATAGGTCGCGGGGCCGTTCCCCCTGGGAGCCGCGAGGGGCCGCGAGGGGCCGTACCGGCCCTCCAGGGCCGCGGCGAGACGGTCCAGGCTTACCGCCTCGAAGCCAGCCCCAAACCCGACGGGCATCATCTCGATGAAGCGCACGTCCAGGTTATTGCTCCGGGCCATGCCGGCGATATTCACGTAATCTTCCATATGAGAGGCGTCGGACACGACGCAGTTGATCTTGGTTTTCAGGCCGCAGGCGCGCGAGCGGGCGATGCCCCGAAGCGCGTCGTCGAAGGCGTCGAAGCGCGCGAAGTCGGCGTAGCGTTCCGCGTTACCCGCGTGGACGCTCACGTTCACGGCGGAAAGCCCGGCGGCGGCGAGCGGTTCCGCGAACCCGCCAAGGAGGACGCCGTTCGT
The DNA here is from genome assembly GCA_003245785.1 of Spirochaetales bacterium. Taxonomy (GTDB): domain Bacteria; phylum Spirochaetota; class Spirochaetia; order Treponematales; family Treponemataceae; genus Teretinema. Next base: position 3,135 of record QKCE01000261.1, read on the forward strand.
CGTCATCGTGACATCCTCGATGCCCGGAATTCCCTTCAGGCCTTTCACGAGGGACGCGATGCCCCGCCGGACAAGGGGCTCGCCGCCGGTAAGCTTTATCTTGCGAATGCCGAGACCCGAGCCGACTTTGGCGATCCGGAGGATTTCCTCGTACGAGAGCACCTCGCCGTGGGATACCGGTTCGACGCCCCCGGCGGGCATGCAGTGACGGCACCGCAAATTGCAGCGGTCGGTAACCGAGACGCGGAGGTAATCGATGGTCCTGCCGAGGCCGTCCATCATGGCCGTGCCCCCGCGCGGTAGTCCCCGCCCTTTCCGCCGGACTTGCTCACCAGGCGGACGTTCCCGATGGTCATTCCCTTGTCGACGGCCTTACACATGTCGTAAACCGTCAGGAGCGCGACGGTCACGCCGGTCAACGCCTCCATCTCCACCCCGGTTTTTCCCGTGAGGCGAACGGTGCACGTCGCCTCCACCGAGGGCGGGTTTTCGACGACGGCGAGATCCACCGAGCTTTTTTCTATATTGAGGGGGTGGCAAAGGGGAATGAGCTCCGCGGTCTTTTTGGTCGCCATGATCCCGGCTATCCGGGCGGCGGCGAGCACGTCGCCCTTCGGCAAGTCCTCCGCGACGAGGCGCTCGTAAATCGCCCGGGTAAGGCTGATGGTTCCCGAGGCGACCGCCTCACGGACGGTCCCGTCCTTCCCTCCCACGTCGACCATGGAAGCCCTGCCGGTTTCGTCGATATGCGTGAAATCCCCCGCCATGGTTCCCCCTATTTCCCGAAAGCGCAGTTCGGGAACGCGCAGGTTTCGCAATTGAGGCACAACCCGCCGTGGCCGAGCCGCCACAGGTCTTCCGGGCCGATTTTGACGCCCGCGAGAATTCTCGGGAGCATCAGGTCAAATATCGTCCTTCGGGCGTACATTACGCAACCGGGAAGTCCGAGCACCGGGAGGGTTCCCCCGAGATAGGAAAGGAGGAACATGGCGCCGGGAAGGACCGGCGCGCCGTAGGCGACGATTTCGGCGCCGGATTTCCTGATGCCCAGCGGGGTCGTGTCGTCGGGATCGACGCTCATGCCCCCGGTGCAGAGTATCAACTCCGCCCCGGCGCCGGCGTAGCCGCCGATGACCCTGGCGATATCGTCGGGGTCGTCCCCCACGGTCTCGTGGGCGATGACGTCGACTCCGTACTCCGCGAGCTTTTCACGGATTACCGGGGTGAACGTATCGGCGATTCGGCCGCTGAAAACCTCGGAACCCGTCGTGAGGATGGCGGCCTTTTTCACGGTAAAGGGCTTCACCGAAAGGAGCGGTTCCTCGCCGGCGATTTCCCGGGCGGCGTCGAGCTTCGCCCCGTCGATGACGAGGGGGATTACCCGGGTGCCCGCGAGCTTGTCGCCCCGGCGAACGGGGAAATACCCGTGCCTGGTCACGACGATGATCTCGCCGATCCCGTTGACCCCGGCGATGCGTTCCGCGTCGGCGACGAAAAGCCCGTCCCTTTCCGCGAAGAGCTCGAGCTTGCCCTCCCTGATATCGTCGGAGGGCCGTACGCCCGGGCCTACGCAAAGTTCGCCCAAGACTCGGGCCGCGTCGTTCTCGTGGAGGAAACCCGGCCTCGATTCCCACACGTACAGCCGCTCCTTCCCCATCGAGAGGAGGAGCGGGATATCCGCCTCGGTCACGACGTGTCCCTTCAGGAAGGCGGGGCCGTCGAACTCGCCCCGCACTATCCGCGTCATGTCGTGGCAGAGCACGTGGCCGACCGCGTCCCCGGTGCGGATGAGTTTCATGCGATGCTCTCCAGGATGGTCCGCTTCGACATGGCGAAATACTCGTCCAGGTCGAAGGCCGCCTCGTCGGTCAGGTACTGCAGGGTCGCGCCCTCGAGGAGGGCCACCGTGAGGAAGGGCACGTAGCGGCGCCTCGCCGGTTCCATGCCCGGGACGTACCGGTCCAGGAGGGCGCCAATCTCGTCGCGCCAGCCCGAGAAGGAGGCGGCGAACGCCTGGCGGCATTCCTCGTTGATCCGCCCCTGCACCCAGAAATCAATCTCGGCGTAGTCGTAGGCCTTCAGGTTGACGACGAACTCCCGCTTTTGGCTGATGAAGACGTCGATCTGGGATTCGAGTGTGTCTTCCGCGCTTTCCCGCAGGACGTCGCGGATTTCCAGGCACTTGTTCAGGACCTTGGCCTGGAGGGCCGACATGAGCTTGTCCTTGGTGCGGTACCAATAGTGGACGTTGGACTGAACCATTCCCGCGCGGTCGGAAATCTGGTGCATCCGGGTCCCGCTGATGGTGTTTTCCTTCACGACCTCGAGGGCCGCCTCGAGGATGAGTTCCTCGCAGTTTCGGTCTTTCATGCGTCCCTGCCTTTCGTCCGGTCGTGGGCGAAAATCTCGTCGCCGGCGGCGTACTTCGCCTCGATGTCCCGGTCGTCCGCGAGGTAGAGGACCTGCTCGAGGGCGTCCCGCAGGGGGAGGACGCGGGGCGACGGGAATCGGCTCCCGGACACCACGACGGCGTCGAATTCGTATCCCGCCTCGAGGCTGCCCGCCTTGCCGAAAAACGCCCCGCCCCCCGCGGTCGCGGCGTACAGCGCCTCGTCAAGGGTCACGGGCTTCGCGTCCCGGTCCACCATGTGCCAGTAGAGTTTCGATGAGCGGATCGCGAGGCGAATCGCCGCGAACATCGACAGGTTCGAGCCGCCCGCCACGTCGGAACCGAGACCTACCCTCACGCCCGCGTCGAGAAGCTTGCGGACCGGGGCGATACCCGAGGCGATGTTCACGTTCGACTCGGGGCAGTGGGCGACGAAAATATCCCGCTCTACGTAGCGCCGGATTTCCCGGTCGGAAGGATGCACGCAGTGGGCCATGACTGTCGGGCAGTCGCCGCCGAAAAGCCCGAAGCGCTCGTAGGCGTCGGCGTAATCGATGGAATCCGGGCAAAGCCGGGATACCCAGTCGATTTCGTCGAGGTTTTCGGAAAGGTGCGACTGGAGGGGAAGGCCGTATTCCCTCTGAACCTCGGCGATGGCGCGCATGGCCTCGTCGGTGCAGGAGGGGATGAACCTGGGAGTCAGGATGGGGCGGACGCGCTTGAACTCCGCCGACCGTTTCAGCCAGTCGCGCAGGTGGTCGCCCACTTCCGCGCCGGAACCCTCGTTCAGGAAGTCGGGACAGTTGCGGTTCATGGTCACCTTGCCCACCATCGCGCGCAGCCCGCTCGCCTCGAGTTTTTCCATGAGGAGGATGGTCGCGTCGGCGTGAATGGTGCCGAATATGCATGCCCGGGTCGTGGCGCTCTCGCGGAGGTCCCGGACGAACAGGTCGTACGCCCGGTCGGCGTACTCCAGGTCCCCGGCTCGAGCCATTCTATCAGCTGGGAATCCATGCCGATTCCCCGATAGGTGTACTGGGGCGCGTGGACGTGAAGGTCCGTGAAACCGGGAAACACGAAGGAACCGGAATAATCGTGAAGCGGTAGGGATCGATAGGTATCGGGGAGCTCGGCGAAGGTGCCGGCCGACGCGCCGTCGACGCATACCGCGTATCCGTTCCCGATTATTTCGGTCTGTCCCTCGCGTCTCGGGAGCACGATGTGCCCGCGTATCGCGAAGGATGTTTCGTCTTTCATATGTCCGCGCCTCCCGAAGAACTAAAAAAAAAGCATACCACGGACCCGCGGTATGCAACATCTTCGTTGTATTCGTCTTGTGGGCCCAGTATGGTCCGCCGGGGGGCGGAAAGTCAAGAATAAATTGATCAATCAATCAAAAAAACGCGGTTTCGGCCCGTTTTTCCCTTGACTATTCTGATTCGCTACCGTATCGTGCCATTCAACGGCCATAGATAGGCCCACGAAGGCGTGTATATACGACGAATCTCCGATTTTGGGGAGCCGTCGCGTATACACGCTTTTTTTTTAGGAGTTTCCCGTGAGTGAAGCCCTCAGAATGGAACGCATAACGAAACGCTTCGGTAATTTTTACGCCAACAAGGGCGTGAACCTTTCCGTGCGCACCGGCGAAGTGCATACCCTCCTCGGGGAGAACGGGGCGGGAAAGAGCACCCTCATGAACATTCTGATCGGGCTGTACCAGCCGACGGAGGGCGACATCTTCCTTTACGGCGCCAGGACCGACATCCATTCCCCGGCGATCGCCATGAAAGAGGGGATCGGAATGGTTCATCAGCACTTCATGCTCGTCGAGGCCATGACAGTCCTCGAGAACATCATACTCGGCACCGCGCGGGACCGCTCTGCCTTCATCAACCGCAAGGCGCTCCGCGGGGAACTTTCCGCGCTGTCGGGACGGTACGGCCTGGAGATCGATCTGGACAAGACCATCACCGAGATATCCGTGGGCGAGCAGCAGCGGGTCGAGATCCTCAAGGCCCTCTATCGCGGCGCCCGGATCCTCGTGCTCGACGAGCCCACGGCGGCGCTGACCGATCTCGAGGCGGTATCCCTTTTCGATATCGTGCGGAAATTCACCCAGGCGGGAAACTCCGTCATATTCATCTCTCACAAGATGCGCGAGGTGCTCGAAATAAGCGACCGCATCACGGTTCTCCGGCAGGGGGCAACCGTCGCGACCTTCGATCGCGGCGAGGCGGACGCGGAAACCCTCGCGGAAACGATGATCGGGCGAAAACTCGAAACCCGCGCGTTCCCGAAGGTCTCGGTTCGGGGCGACCCGGTGCTGGAGCTGGATTCGGTGGACTATAACCCCCGCTCCCGACACAGCGGCATTTCGGGGGTAACGCTCTCCATCGGGAAGGGCGAGATCGTGGGCGTGGCGGGCATCGACGGTAACGGGCAGTCCCAACTCGCCCAGATCGTCACGGGCGTCCTCGCCCCCGCCGCCGGCTCGGTCCGGATCAATTCGCGAAGCCTCCCGAGGACTTCCCCGAAGGCGTTCATCGCCGAGGGCGTCGCCCATATCCCCGAGGACCGAAACCGCATGGGCCTGGTGGGCGACATGAGCGTGAAGGAAAACCTGGTGCTCAAGGCGATCGAGACCCCCGAGCTTTCCCGCGCCCGCGGGCTCTCCCTCCGGCACGGCGAGATCGACGGGTACGCCCGGCGCGTGCGGGAATCCTACGACATCCGCTGCGAGAGCGTGGACCAGGACGCGCGAAACCTTTCGGGCGGGAACCAGCAAAAAATCGTCTTCGCCCGGGAACTGGAGAAGGAGCCCGGCCTTCTCGTGGCGGTGCATCCCACGCGGGGTCTCGACA
>QKCE01000099.1 GCA_003245785.1 Spirochaetales bacterium
GACTACCGGGTCGAGCTTGCCCTCGCGGCTCATGGCCGTGAGGTCCTTGCTGTATTCGGCGAGGAGGCTCGCCGAACGGTTACCCTGGGGGGCCTCGCTGGACTGGACGCGGCGCTGCCGGGTAACGAGGGAGGTGTCCCGGGAAACGGTCGCCTCCTGCACGGTTTTCCGTACCTCGTCCACCGTGAGGGATTCCTTCTCGAAGAATTGGTGGGTCACGCTCTGGCTCTCGCGGATGCAGGCGAGGAGGATGTGCTCGGTGCCGATGTAATCGTGCCTGAGGGAGCGCGCCTCGATGGAGGCCGCGTCGAGCATGGCCCTGAGGCGGCGGGAGGGCGGGATATCGCCGAAGACGATGGTGCCCGACCGGGGCGGGAGCGACTGCTCGAGCTGGAGCTGGAGGGAGAGCAGGTTTACCTTCAGGGTCTGCAGTACCGTGAAGGCCGTACTTTCCGCTGCCTGTATGAGCGCGAGAAGGACATGCTCGGGAAGGAGCTGGTCGGCGTTGGACCGTTTCGCCTCCTCCTGACTCTGTATGGTAAGCAATTTTTGCGCGCGTTGCGACAGACCCTTGAACACTTGACGTTATCTCCTCTCGCGAATATCGGCATCCTTGAGCACTTCCTGGATGACCATCGCTCGAAGACGGTCCAGCCTCGATTCCTCGGACTGAACGTCCCCTTCTATGATAATACTTCCGCCCGAAATAACAAAGCCGAGATGGGCGTTTTGGACGCGATAAAGGAGCGCGGTAAGGTCCACGGCGCCGATCCCGGTGAGGAGTTTCAGGTCCACCCCGAGCCTGAGGTTCCCGAGGATCTCCACGGATTCCGCGAAGCCTATGAGCCGCGCGTATTTCGCGGTGACGATGGACCGGTACACCGCGTCCTCCACCTGGGTGGGCCGTTGGGCGTACAGTTCCCTCCGGGTTTTGCGCTCGAGTTCCGCGAGCTTCGCGGCCCCCTGCTCCACCCGCCGTATCTGGGATTCCCCGTCGCCCGTCGAGGCGGAGGCCCCCGAAATCCGGTACAGGTATCCCATCGAGCGGTCCCCGCTCTGGGAATAATAGCCCTGCACGACGTACCCGTTACCCAGGTATTCCCGTATCGCCCGCTCGATAAGGCCTCCCATGCACATGCCGGGGAGGCACAGGAGGGCCGAGGCCTTGACCCCGGACCCCGAGTCCGCGAGATTCGCGGTGAGGTAGCCGAAGTCGTTGGCCGCGGAAAACTGCAGCCGCGAGGCCAATTCCCCTTCCATGGCTCCCGCTTCCGCGAAGGCGCCGTCCAGGGAGAGACCGGCGGAAAAGCAGGAAAGCTTCACGTGGTCGGTCATGTTCACCGTCGCGGAAAGCATGCCGTCGGAGCGGATCACTATGCCCCGCCAGGGCTCGTTTCCCGATTCGGGGGCGACGATGCCCCGTTCGGCCAATATCCGCTTGCCCAGGGGATCCAGGGCGGACATGCGCACCATTTGGTAGCGCTCGCTTTCGCGGCAATGGTTGAAGGCGTCGAAAACCAGGGACACGACCCGCTCGGCGTCGTCGGACTTGATGGTCCCGGGAAAGGTGAAACCGGAGAGGTTGCGGGCGACGCGTACCCGGCTCGAGAGAACCACGTCGTTTTGCGGGCCCTCGCGGACGTACCAGGTTTCCTGGGTCGAGGCGTTCACGACTGCCCCCCTATGGCGCGGATTCGGTCGCGGTAATAGGCGGCGAGCTCGTAATCCTCGTTTTCTATGGCCTTCTGGAGCTCCCTGCGGAGGTTTTCCGGGTCCGGCGGGGTCGCGCGGAAGGCCTCGAGCTTTGCGGGCAGGGGACCGGTGTACCCGCCCTCGAAACCCTCGGACCGCATGAGGGCGGATATTTCGGCGCGGAATTCCCGGTAACAGGCGGCGCAGCCCACGGCCTTGCGCCGACGGATATCGTCGAGGGAGGTTCCGCATTCCGGGCAGGCGGGCGCCTGGTCCCTGCGTTTGTCCCCCGACAGGGCTTCCGAAAAAATCCCGCCCAGGGATATGTCGATGCTGTTTTCCTGGGTCTTGTAGCCCCGCTCCTTGGCGCACTTTTCGCAGAGGTGGAGCTCGACGGAAGCATCCCGGCTTACCTGCTGGACGAATATGACCGCCGGACGTTCTCGGCAAATATCGCACTTCATCAGTATTTCCTCAGGGTCTCGATGGGTTTCTCGGCGGCTCCCCGCGCCGCGGGGACGAGGGAGACGAGAACCGAAAGAAGGAGGGTACCGCAGGCGATGAGCAGGAGGTCGCGGGGAATCAGGGTAACCGGGATGACCTGAAGGTAGTATTCCGGGTCCAGTACGTGAATCTCCGGCGGCGCGGCGCCCCTCGCTCCTCCGTTAATTATATACCAAAATCGGTTCGCCGTATTGAGGGCGCCCTGCATGAGGGCGAAAAGGCCGTTCACGTGTATCGCGGCGAGGGTCCCGAGGGGTATGCCCGTGAGCACCCCGCCGAGGCCGGTAAGGAAGCCCGCGAGCACGAAGGCGAAAGACACGGTCGCCCCGTCGGTGCCGGTGCTCTTGAGGATCGCGATATCCCTCCGCCGTTCCATGACGAGCATGACGAGGGCCGAGGACACGTTGACCGTGGCGACCAGTACTATGAGGAACATGATGAATAGGAGAAGGGTTCTGGTGGTGTTGAAGGACTGGAACTGGCCCCGGTTGAGTTCGTCCCAGGTGTATACGTTGAAGCCCTCGGGGGCGCGCTTCATGAGCGAAAAGCGGGCTCCCTCCAGGTTCCCGAAGGGGTTCGCGGTCCGCACGTTCACGTAGGTGGAGGACGAGTCCCGGGACATGGCGAGGGAGCCGGATTCGTAGGGCAGGAAAACCCAGAGGGCGTCGAGCTCGCGGTAGCCCGACGACACGATTCCCCCGACGGTCCAGCTCGTGAATTTCGGGATTTTCGTACCGTCGGGACGAACCGTCAGGGTGAGAATCCTGAACCGGTCGCCCACGGAAAGCCCGGTTTCCTCCGCGAGCTTGTCGCCTACCAGGGCGTCCCGGGGGCCTTCCATGGAAACGGCGCCGGATACGGGCTCGAGGAGGCCCTTCACCCCGGGGTTTTCCGAGAGGAAGGCGGGATCCACGGCGCGGAGGGAACCGCCGCTCCTGCCCTTGGGGCCGATCACTATGCCGGTGCCGGAGCGTTCCGGCCATGCGCCGGTGATCGTGCCCGAGTCGTCCTCGGCCACGATGTCCGCCGCTAGGCGTTCCATGGCCGCGGGATCGTCCGCGACGTCCGAGAAGCCCGCATAGTCCAGCAGGCGGAGATGCGAAGTCGAAAGCTCGATAATCCGGGCGGAAATGCCCTCGATCATGCCGTTGGCCACCGTGAGCACCACGATGAGGGGCACCAGACTGAGCCCGATCCCGGCCATGGCGCCGTAAAGGCTCTTGCGCGCGTTGGATTCCGAGGCCCCCGCCCCGATCCCGAGAAAGCGGAGCGCCAGGGTGAACGAGCCGGCGAGCCTCATGCGCCCACCAGCCCGTTTTTGGTAAGCCGCCAGGCGATATCGGCCTGGGCGGCCATTTCGCGGTCGTGGGTGACGAGGACGAGGGCTTTGCCGTAGCGGGAGACGACGTCGAACAGGATGTCCCTGACGAGGGCGGAATTGTCCGGGTCCAGGTTGCCCGTCGGCTCGTCCGCCAGGATCAGCGACGGGGAATTGACGAGGGCGCGGGCGACCGCGGCCCTTTGGCGCTCTCCCCCGCTCATGCGCGAAGGGAGATGGTCGAGCCGATGCTCTAGGCGCACGTCGGAAAGGAGCTGACGCGCCCGTTCGAGGGCTTCCCGGCGTTTCACGCCGGCCATGAGGGCCGGGAGCATCACGTTTTCCAGGGCGGTGAAATCCTTCAGGAGATAATGGAACTGGAACACGAGGCCGAGATAGCCGCCCCTATATTCCGTGAGCTCGCGCTCGCCCAGGGAAGACACCTCGTAGGGGCCGGCGCGGACGCTCCCGGAAGTCGGCGACTCGAGCCCGCCCAGGATGTTGAGCAGGGTGCTCTTTCCGCACCCGGATTCGCCGGTGATGGCGACGCGGCTCGCGGCGGGAATGTCGAAGTCGAGGTTCTCGAAGATCACGAGTTCCTCGTAGCCGGTGTGAAAGGTTTTCGAGAGACCCGAAACCGTAATTGCCCGTTCATTCATCGCGCATGACCTCCGCGGGTTTCAGTCGCAGTACCGAACCGCTCGCGTACCACGCGGCACCCGCCGCAGAAAGGATTCCGAAGGTAAAAATCGCCGTCACCTCGGAAAGGAATAACCGTACAGGAATGAAATCCATGTAAAAATACCGCGGGTCGAAAAGGGTAAATTCCTCCCCCGGGGCCGTGCCGGTCGCCGAGGCGACGAAGAGGTTGACGAAATTGACCGCCGCTTCGGCGAGGGAAAATACCCCGTTGATATGGACCGAGATAAAAAGCCCCGCGATGAGGCCGACGAAGCTTCCCGCGAAACCCGTCCCGAGCCCGTTCAGGAGGAATACGAGGCGGACGGAAAAGGGGCTCGCCCCCAGGGCGGAAAGGACCGCGATGTCCTCGCTCCGTTCGGCGACCGAACGCCGCATGCCGTGGTACACGTTAACCGCCACCACGAGAAATATGAGGATAACCAGGAACATGAGCATGTTTTTCTCGATCTTGAGGGCGCCGAAATAGGCCCGGTTGAAAACCCTCCAGGACTCGGCCTTCCCCTCCGGGTAGGTCTTCCCGATTTCCCGCAGGAATCGGGCGTCCCCGTCGGGATCGTCGAGCTTGACGCCGATTACGCCCGGGACGTCCTCTCCCGAAAGCCTGTTTCCCGCGGCCTCGGAGACGAAGGCATAGCCCGCGTCGATCGGGTAGTATCCAGTCCGGAAAATGCCGGTTACGCGAAGGTCCGCGTCGAGGGGAAAGAGGTCCGCCCCCGACCCGCCGGCGACCGCCACGAGGGAAACCGCGTCGCCTACCTTGACCCTTAGCGCCTTGGCGAGTTCGTAGCCCACCACGGCGGAGCGGCCGTTTCCGATGTCGAAGGCCCCCGAGACGATGGCGGTCTCGGCGGCGAAGCCCGGGTCCATGGCTTCCACGCCGGAGGGCAGCGCCCGAAGCAGGCAGCCCGATTGGCGGGCGAAGTTCCCGAGCATGAGGGTTTGGATATCCCTGAAGGGAACCGCGGCGCGCACGCCGGGCATCGACGCGATCCTTTTCGCCTCCGTCCCCGGGATGTTCACCCGGGCATGGTACGAACTCGTTTCGAGAATGCTCTTGATGTATCCCTGCTGGAACCCGTTCATGACCGCGAGGATCACGATGAGGGCGGTCACGCCGAAGGCGATCCCCAGGGCGGAAAGGAGGCTCGTCAGGGCGGACCGGCCTTTCCGGTCCACGGATCCGAAACGGTTCGCGACGAACAATAACCATGAATGCCTGCTTTTCATCGCGGGGCGACCCTCCTTCCGTTTTCGAACCGCTGGGTAAACACGGCCCTTCCCCCGAGGTATACCGTTTCGGTCCACTCGCTTTCCGAGCGGTAGCGCGCCGTGAGAACCGTCTCGCCGTTTCTTTCGAGCCTGCGGGATTCCAGTTCGCCGTCCTCGCCGTAAGTCCATTCCTCGACGGTGAGTACGTCGCCTTCCCGGACGCTTCGCGAGGTTTCCCTGCGATCCCCGTCCCAGCGCCGCTCGGTGACCGAGAGGGTCACTCCCGCGGCGTTTTTCCGCTCGACGCGGATTTCGTCGCCCCGGGAATCGTAATCGGTCACTACCGAACCTTCGTCGCCGGTAACCACCTTAGACGAGCATATCGGGGCGTCACCCTCGTAAATCCAGTCGGTCAGGGCGGATATCCTGCCGTCCTTCCATTCCGCCGCCCTGGCCGGTCGCCCGAGGGCGTCGTGCTCTTCCAGGTACCATTCGTTCCCGGAGATTACCGTGATGCCGTCGTCCCCGATCCGGGCGTAAGAATTCTCCGCCGCGGGGGAAAGACACGCGCAGAGCGCGAAAAGTAGGGTCGGAAGGGCGCGGCGACCGGCGGTCATCGGGTTCCCAGGAAATCCCGGAGATATTCTCCCCGGTCGAAGGGCGCGAAATCCGCGTAGGTTTCCCCGGTGCCGACGAAGGCCACGGGGAGGGAAAGCTCCTTCCCCGCGGAGACGGCGATGCCCCCACGGGCGGTGGAATCGTACTTGGTCAGCACGATCGCGTCCACGCCGATCGCCTCGTGGAACGTCTCGGCCTGCCGGAGGCCGTTCTGGCCCGTCGTCGCGTCGATGACGAGGAATTTGCGGTAGCAGCCCTCGTCCGCCCGGGAGGCGGCGATCCTGTCGATCTTCTGGAGTTCCCGGACCAGGTTGTCCTTGTTGTGGAGGCGACCGGCGGTATCGGCTATGACGAGACCGCCGCCCGCTCCCCTTACGGCCTCCGCCGCGTCGTAAACCACGGCTCCCGGGTCGGCCCCGTGCTTGTGGGCGACCACGCGGGTACCGGTGCGCTCGCC
>QKCE01000262.1 GCA_003245785.1 Spirochaetales bacterium
CGATCTCCGCTTCAAGTAACGAGGAGGGTTCCGAGCCCAGGCGGTAGACGATGGAAATCGCGTCGGCCTTCTCCCGCGCGTCGAGGGCGCGAAGGCGGGCGAGAAGTCTCGCGCGGCCTTCCCGATCGTATTCCTGGGGGATGTAGGCGATGTTCCCGGCCGCCAACCGGCCGAGAAGCGCGAGGAGGAACGAGGTTTTCCCCGCGCCGTTGTCGCCGGTCAGGGCGACCCGATCCGCGCCCCCAAGCGCGAGCTCCGGGTGCCGGATCGACAGGTTTCCGCCGGCCACGGTAAGGGTTCCCCCCGGAAGGCGGAAGAGGGAGTCCGCGCGGGTACGGACGCCGGAGAGGGACGCCCCGGTCTTGCGGAGCCCGGGGCTTTCGAGGGCCGCGAGGGCCGCGGCCCCGCGCGCCATTCGCGCCGCGAGGCGGGCTTCCTTCGCGCCGGAGGCGGCGTCCTTCCCCGTAACCCGGGCCGCGTCGATCCGCCCCTTCCCGTCATGGTCCTTCGGGTCCAGGTCCCGCTTGGATAGCCGCTTCTTTCCCCGGGCGACCTCGGCGGCGGCCTCCGAGCGCATCGCGCCGAGCCGCTCGATCTCCGAGGAGAGGACCGTGCGGGCGGAGCGAAGCCGCTCGTCTTCGGCCCTGTCCGCGTCGAAGGCCTGGGAGGGTGGGCAGTCGTAAGCTCTCGCTACGACGCCCCGCCCCGTCCGCTTGAGGATGAGGGTGCGCGCGCACAGGGAATCGAGAAAGCCGATATTGTGGGACACCGCGATGCCCGTGCCCCGGAAGCCCCCGAGGGCCGACGCGATGAGGGCGAGGGCGGATGCGTCGAGATGGTTCGTCGGTTCGTCCAGGATAAGGAGTTCCGGCCTTTTGAGGAGGGCGTCGGCCACCAGGGCCCGGCGCCGCTCGCCGCCGCTCAGGGAGTCCCATCGCCAGGGCCAGTCGTCCCCGATGCCGAGCCGGGCGATTATGGCCAGCGATTCGGTATCCGCCACCAGCGAAGGGTCGGCGAAAAAGTCCGGCGGCGTTTCCATATCCTGGGCGAGATAAACCGCGGGGCGCTCGCCGAAACCGGCGCCGGTAATCGAGCCCGATTCGGCGACGAGTCTCCCGGCGGCGAGGGAAAGGAGGGTCGTCTTGCCCGCGCCGTTAACCCCGGCGAGGGCGGTCCACCCCGGGGGAAAAACGGCGGAAAGCCCGTCGAAGAGGGGAGAGGAAAGGGTTTCGTGGGTAAAGGAGACGCGGGTAAAGGTGAGTTGTCCGTTCACGGGTAATCCTGACGTTGTGGATTAGGCATCGGCGAGGCGCCCCGAAGAGTGGACGATGTCGAACGCGCGATGAACCCGACCGTGACGCATACCGCGCGCACATGGGTCAGATTCGCCGTTTATCTCGCACCGTCACTCAGTTCTGCATCGCTTCGTCGCCGCTCCCGTGAAATGATAGGGTTATTGTACGCGGGTAACGGAAGGGGGTCAAGGGAACAAAATACCGTAAACCACTATAGGCAGAACCCGTCAGTTTCCGTCCGCTGAAACTCACGGGTTTTCGGGACCCTCGGTCGCGCCTCCCCAGTATAGTGTTCCCATCCGCTCGAACAGGGCGTCTCCGAGCCGGCAAAGTTCCGCGACCAGTTCCCCGCGCCTTTCGGTCCGATTCGCCTCCTTGAGCGCTACGGCTTCCCCAACGAGGTCATGTATCTCACGGTGAAGGGTTTCGATCGCAGGCCAATCAGATTCGTTTGGATCGCCCGGGCGCTCCGGCGGCGCGCGACGGTCGCCCTTTTCGAGCCAGGAGCAAAAGGGACAGCCGTGGGCTTCGGCGTTCGGCGGCGAATCCAGTTCCCCGGTCAGGAAGCGTTCCGCGGCCCGAACCCAAGCACGGTGCTCGATCGCGGCGTAGAGGGCGGAGAGACCTTGGCGGCCGACGGGTTCGAGGGATTTCCAGCGCTCCGGAGCCTTCCACGAGCGTATCCACTCCGGCAGGTCCGCGGCGGCCATGGGCCGCGCGATCGCGAAGCCCTGGGCCCATTCGCAACCCATGCAGAGGAGTATTTCCCCGTGGGCGACGGTTTCCACGCCCTCCGCGACGAGGGTGCGCCGGAAGGCCGACGCCAAACCGACGACGCCCTCGAGGATCGCGAGATCTTCCGGATTGTCGAGGATGTCCCGTATGAAACTCTGGTCTATCTTGATTCGCTTTGCCGGCAGCCGCTTCAGGTAAAGCAGGGACGAATAGCCGGTCCCGAAATCGTCGAGGGCGAAATCCAGGCCGATCCGGTCGCAGGCGGACATCAGGCCGGAAACGGCGTCGATTTTCTCCAGCGCGCTGGTTTCCAGGATCTCGAGTTCCAGCTCCCCGTGCCCCACGGTTGCGTGCCCGTCCATTAGCTCCCGGAGCCGTGCCGGAAAATCGGGATGCTGTAGCTGAAAGGCGCTGACGTTGACGCTGACGGGAATATCGAGACCTTCCCGGTGCCAAGCCTCGATCTGCGCCAGGGCGGTATCGATAACCCACTCGCCGAGCTCGACGGAAAGGGGATGGTTCTCGAGGACGGGCAGGAACTCCGCCGGCGCCAGCAAGCCCTGGGTCGGGTGGTTCCAGCGGATAAGGGCTTCCGCGCCCGCCACCGCCCCGGTGCGCATGTTGACCTTCGGTTGGTAATGCAGGATGAACTCCCCGTTTTTCAAAGCGGCCTCGATCCGCTTAAGGCTCTCGTAGCGGCCGCGCACGTTGCGGTCGTATTCGGCGTCGAATACGTGAAACCGGTTCTTCCCCGCCTGTTTCGCCTGGTACATGGCCTGGTCAGCCTGACGGAGCAGCTGGTCGGCGTCCACTTCGTCGCTTTGGGGATAAGCCGCTACCCCGAGGCTCGCGGAAACCTGGAGCGTTACGTCGCCGACCCGGACGGGCAGGCTTACCGCGTCGAGAAGCCGCGAGAGGATGGCGCCGGAGGAATCGACCTCGGGCAAATCGACCAGCACGGCGACGAACTCGTCGCCCCCGAGGCGCGCCAGGGTATCGCCGTCCCGCAGGGACTGCTGCATGCGCGTTGCCAGGGCGGCCAACAGCATGTCTCCCGTTTCGTGGCCGTAACGGTCGTTGACCGCCTTGAACCCGTCGAGATCGAGGTAGGCGATCGCGACGTGCATGCCCCGTCGGGGCGCCTGGGCCATGGCCTGGATCATGCGGTCCGCCAGCAGTAGCCGGTTGGGAAGGCCGGTGAGCGCGTCGTAATGGGCTATCCGCTCGAGTTGGCCCTGGTATTCCTTGAGGGTGGTGATGTCGGAAAACTGGGCGATATAGTTCTTCGTGTCTCCACGCTCGTCCAGGACGGAACTGATGCTCAGGAGCTCGGCGAACAGGGCCCCGTCCTTACGCCGGTTCCATACCTCCCCGGTCCAGTGTCCCTTGGCGCGCAGGGTCTCCCACATTGCCGAGTAGAATTCCGCGGTTTGCCTGCCCGAATTGAGGACCCGGGGATTCTTTCCGAGGATTTCCCCGCGCCCGTAACCGGTAATCTCGGTAAAGGCGGGGTTCACGTCGATTATCTCCGCCTTCGCGTCGGTGATGAGGATTCCTTCCCGGGAATGCAGGTATACGTTCGCGGCGAGCTTCAGTCCTTCCTCCGCCTCGAGAAGCCGGCGCTTGAGTTCCGCAGATTTCAATACTCGGTCGGCCGCGGCGGGGAGGCGGTCGATCAGGTCGGTATCCTTGATCAGGTAATCCGCCGCGCCCAGTTTCATGATCTCTACGGCCAGGCGCTCGTCTCCCTGCCCGGTCATCATGACGAAGGGAACGGAGAGCCCCCGTTCGCCGAGGGAGACCACCAGATCCTGACCGGTCATGTCCGGCAGGCGGTAGTCGACGATCATGAGCGCGGGGGGAGACTTCAGGATCAGGTCGAGGGCCTCGGCGCCTCTCGCGGCGGTCCCGACGGCATGGCCCTTCCGCTCCAGGATCCTCGAGGCCAGCTCGCAAAGGCCTCCGTCGTCGTCGACGACCAGTATCCAGTCGCCGGCAGGGCGCGCTTCCCCGTTACCCGTCGTGCCGTCCTTCGACGGACTCAAAACGATCCCTCCAGCGACGGGACCTGCACGACCAAAAGGAAAAGCCCCAACTGGCGGATGGCGTTCACGAAAGCCTCGTACTCGACCGGCTTCGTGATGTAGCTGCTGCAGCCCAGGGAATGGCAATACTCGACTTCCCGGGGATCGTCGGTCGTGGTGATCATGATCACGGGCATCATGCGAAGGTCCCTGTCTTCCTTGATTCTCTTGAGTACCTCGGTGCCGTCCATCTTCGGCATGCGGATGTCGAGAAGGAGCACGTAGGATTTACCCGGCTCTCGCCCCGGCTCGCCCCCCTCGAGGAAAAGGTAATCCGATACGGCCTGGCCGTCCCTGAAGCGGAGTATCGGGTTGACGATACCGGCCCTGGAGAGGTTTTTGCGTATGAGATCGGCGTGTCCGTCGTCGTCCTCCGCGATAAGGATAATTACTTCGTGGTTCATCTGCGTTGCCTCCGTTTCGTCACCAGGTTATTTATCGCGGTTCCCGCGCGCGTTGTCTCGGGCCGGCGGCATCGTGACGATGAACGCGCTGCCCTTGCCGAGCTCCGACTCGACCCGTATCTCCCCGTACATCCTGGAAAGCGCCTGGCGCGCTATGGTGAGGCCCAGTCCCTCTCCCTCGGTCTTGCCGGGGTCCAGGCGGTGGAAAAGCTCGAAGACGTGGCCCAAATGGTTTTCGGCAATGCCGATGCCGTTGTCTTCCACCCGGTACACCGCCTTGTCCGTGACCATGGCCCCGGTCAGCCGTATTTTCGGCTGCCGTTCCGGGTCCCGGTACTTGATCGCGTTATTCACCAGGTTCGCAAATACCTGGGTAAGCTGGACCGCGTCGCCGCGGCAAGGCGGGAGGCTTCCGACGGTCAGTTCCGCCCCTTCCTCCTTCAGTGTGAAGGCGAGGGAGGACGCGAGCCGGGCGACGAGACGATCCATGTCGATATCCTCGATCATGAGGGAGGCCCTTCCCTCGCGCGAAAGCCGGAGGAGACCCTGCAGCAGCTTGTCCATCTGGCTGGCGCCGACCCGGATGCGGCCGACCGATTTTTCCATGTCGGGAAGTTCCCCGCGAAGCTTTGCCTCCAAGGCCCCTTCGGGCGCCGGACCCTCCAAAAGCGACTTGAGGTCCGCGAGGGAATACTCCAATTCCCTGCCGAAACCCGCAACGTTCACCAGGGGAGAACGGAGGTCGTGGGACGCCACGTAGACGATCTGCTCCAATTCCTTGTTCTTGGCGTCGATTACTTCCTGTATTCGCTTCATTTGCGTAATGTCCGAGGTGACGGTGGCGAAGGTGTTCCGGGATGGAGATACCACCGATACCGCGAAATGCTTGTCCATGGGGGGAAAATAGGTTTCGTATCGATAGGGTTCGCCGCTGAGGGCGACCTTTGAGAACTCGGCGAGATAGGGAGCTTCCGGCGTCCCGTACGCCTCGTCGGCCAACCTGCCCACGGCGTCCTCCCGGCGGATTCCCGTGATTCGGGTATAGGCGTCGTTGCAGTCGGTAATGCGGTAGTTTACCGGCTTGCCCGCGTCGTCGAAGACCACCTGGTGGAGCGCCACCATCTCGGACATGGAGGCGAAAAGGGCCGCAAGCTTCGCCTCGCTTTGGGTCAGGGCTTCCTCGGTCCGTTTCTTGCCCACGATTTCCCAGGACACGTCGGCAAGGTAGGAGATGAGCCGGACATCCTCGTCCGTATAGTCCGTCTCCTTGTTTCCCACCCCGAGCACGGCGACGATCTTGCCGTTTTTGATTACCGGAACGGTCAGTTCCCGAACGATGGTCGCATGGCCTTGGGGCAGGCCCTTGCGGTCTGGCAGGGACGCGTAATCGTTATGGATGACCGGCGCCCTTTTACGCACGCAGTCCGCCCAGACGCCGGCCTCGTCCAGGGAATAGTGGGACTCCCGCCCCTTCGCCCCGCAAAACTCCTCGAAGGTCCGGGTCGACCAGGCCTGAAGGAGAATCGTCTTCCGGTCCTCGTCCAGGATATGGTAAAAGCCGATGCGGCTTCCGGAAAATTCGGTGACTTCGTCGAGGGCTTTTTTCAGGAGTTCCTCGAGCGAATGGTCCGCCGAGAAATCGAATAGCCGGAGGCGTATTTCCCTGAGCGATTCCTCCCGTTTCCGCGAGGAGATATCGATCCCGAGGCCGACGAAATAGAGCTTTCCCAGGAGTGTCAGGGGGCATGCGGTAAAATACATTGGGACGGTCGTGCCGTCTTTCCGCTGCAAATTGGCCTCGACTTCGCCAAAGCCGGTCTCAGCCGTATGTTTGACCCCGGCAAGCACGGCCTTCTGCCCCTCCTCGTCCCCCTTGTACCAGTCGAGCAAGGTCATCCGGGACATTTCTTCCGGGTCATAGCCGGTCATCGTCTCGTGCTTGCGGTTCCACCGAACGAGGTTCCCATCGAAATCGTAGAGGTACAACATGCCCGGAACGCTGTTGAATATCGCCTCGATCAGCGCCTTTTCCCTGACGAGTTCCTCCTCGGCCCGCTTCCGCGCGGTAATGTCCGTAGCCACGCCGAGCATCCCGAGAAGGTTCCCCTTCGCGTCCGTCAGGACGGTAATCACCAGCGAGACGGTGATCTCCGCGCCGTCCTTGCGGACATAGGTCCATTCCCGCTCCTCATGGCCGGTTTTCAGGGCCTCGACGGTGAAAACCTCAAAGCCCCGGATAGGGCGCCCGTAAGCGGCGGACAATTCCGCGCTCCGGGCTTCCACCTCTTCGCCCTTGTGAAAGGCCTGGGGGGACAGCTTCCCGACCATTTCGGCGGCAGAGTATCCCAACATGCGCTCCGCGCCCACGTTGAAGACCGTGATCAAGCCCGATCTGTCCGTGGCGATTATGGCGACCGTACTCGAGGAATCGAGCACGTTCTGCAGCGAGGTCCTTCCCGCGCCGAGTTTTTTACCGCGAATGCGCATTTTTAGGAGCAGGAACAACTCCGTAACGCATATGAGAATCAATCCGAACAGCAGTTCCACGTACATATGCCCTAAGTATAGGATATTTCATCCCGTTCCAAAACTTGCCGGGGAGAAATTCATCGCTTGAAAGAGTTGCCCGCCAACCTACCTACCGGTCGGTAGATTTTACGCCGCTCTACCTACCGGTCGGTAGATTTCATGTCGGTCTACCTACCGGTCGGTAGACTATTCCTTCCCCAAAACCCCCGCCCCCCCACGGACTCCCTTGCCGCGGCTGCGGCGCGGCGCCCCCGCCCCCCCCCGGGGACTCCCTGCCTCGATCTCCCCCATCAGTTGAAACTCCGTCTCCATTCCGGTATTCTTCAATATATGATTACCGTAACCGACCTTTCCCTTTCCTTCAGCGAGAAACCCCTTTTCAAGGACGTCAACCTCAAGTTCACCCCGGGCAACTGCTACGGGATAATCGGCGCGAACGGCGCCGGCAAGTCCACCTTCCTCAAGATCCTCTCGGGCGAGCTCGAGCACGACAAGGGCGATATCATCATCCCCGCGGGCCAGCGCCTGGCCGTCCTCAAGCAGGACCACTTCGCCTACGACGCCCATTCCGTGAAGGACACGGTCATGATGGGCTACCCCAAGCTCTACGAGACCCTCAAGGAGCGCGAGGCGATTTACGAAAAGGCCGACTTCACCGAGGAAGACGGCATCCGCGCCAGCGAGCTCGAGGGCGAGTTCGCCGAGATGGGCGGCTGGGAGGCGGAAAACCAGATCGAGCAGATGCTTTCGGGCCTCGGCCTCGAGGAAGCCTTCCACGACCGCCAGATGGCCGAGCTCGACGAGAGCCAAAAGGTGCGCGTGCTCCTCGCCCAGGCGATCTTCGGCACGCCGGACATCCTCCTCCTCGACGAGCCCACCAACGGCCTCGACCTCGAGTCCATCACCTGGCTCGAGGAATTCCTCATCGAGTTCCCGAACACGGTCATCGTCGTGAGCCACGACAGGCACTTCCTGAACTCGGTGTGCACCCACACCTGCGACATCGACTTCGGCAAGATCCGCATGTACTCGGGCAACTACGACTTCTGGTACCAGATGAGCCAGATCATGCAGCGCCAGGCCCGGGACCAGCAGAAGAAGCGCGAGGACAAGATGAAGGACCTGCGCGAGTTCATCCTCCGGTTCTCCTCCAACGCGTCGAAAAGCAAGCAGGCCACGAGCCGGAAGCGCATTTACGACAAGCTCGCCCTCGAGGAGATCGAGGTCACCACGAGGAAGTTCCCCTACGTCAACTTCAAGCCGGACCGCGACATCGGCAACAACGTGGTGCGGGTCGAGAAGCTCAACTATACCGTCGAGGGCATCCAGCTCCTGAAGGACTTCTCCCTCACGGTGAACCGCACCGACAAGATCGCCTTCGTCGGCCAGGAGCACAACTCCAAGAGCGCCCTCTTCGACATTCTCGCCGGCGAGGTCAAGCCGGACTCGGGCGAGGTCGGCTGGGGCCAGACCTGCAAGGCGACCTACCTCGGCAAGGACAACAGCCCCTACTTCGCGAACGACTACAACATCACCGACTGGCTCCGCCAGTATTCCCCCGAGCAGGACGACGCCTACGTGCGCGGCTTCCTGGGCCGCATGCTCTTCTCGGGCGACGAGTCCCTGAAGCCCGTGAAGGTGCTCTCGGGAGGCGAAAAGGTGCGCTGCATGCTCTCCAAGCTCATGCTCACCGGGGCGAACGTCCTCATCCTGGACGAGCCGACGAACCACCTGGACCTCGAGGCCATCACGAGCCTCAACGAGGCCCTCATCGACTTCCCCGGCGTGATCCTGTTCAACACCCACGACCACGAGTTCATCAACTCCATCGCGAACCGCATCGTCGAGATTACCCCGAACGGCGTAATCGACCGCATGATGGGCTTCGACGACTACGTGTCCGACGAGCTCGTGAAGAAGACCCGCGACGAGCTTTACAAGGGCGAGCACAAGAAGGTGAATATCTAAGAAGGATCAAGATCGAGCGGGGGCGCGAAACGCCCGGGGAGCGGGATGGGGCGGGAGTGGCAGAACGGGCCGCGCTTTCGGCGAATCCTCCCGTCCCGGGTGGCGAAAACCCTTCCCCCGGGTGTTTATCTCCCCGCGTAAAAGGGGATCCCGCAATGAACAACGCAATCCGGTTTCTCGTGCCTTCGATACTGGTTCTCGCCTTCGCCGCGGCCCTCGCGGGCCTTTGGCCCGCCGAAGGCGCGCCCTGGGATACGGTTTCCTTTCGGGGAGAACCGGTCACGATCAACGGGCAGGGCCTCTATCGATGGGACACCGTGAGCATGGCGGCCCAAATGAAGGCCAACGACCTCGTGACCCTGGCCCTCGCCCTGCCCGCCCTCCTCGCCTCCTTCGTCGCCGCCCTGCGCGGCTCCTTCCGTGGACGGCTCGTCCTCGCCGGCATGCTCGGCTTTATCCTTTACACCTACGTTACCATGTCCTTCGGCGCCCAGTTCAACCCCTTCTTTCCGGTCTACGTCGCCCTCTTCGGCCTGAGCCTTTACGCGCTGGTCCTGACCCTCATGTCCTTCGACCTTTCATCCCTTCCCGGCCGCTTTTCGGATAGGCTTCCCCGCCGCGCGATCTCCGCTTTCCTCTTTTTCATCGCCGCCTTCCTGGTCCTGGCCTGGTCCGGGCGCATCGCCGCCGCGTATTCGCCCGGCGGGATCCCGCTTCTCGAAAACGCCACCAGCATGTTCATCCAGGCGATGGACTTGAGTCTGGTCGCGCCCCTGTGCGTCGTCGCGGGAGTCCTGCTCCTCCGCCGGCGTCCCTGGGGCTTCCTCCTCGCCTCCGTGGGTCTCGTCAAGTTCACCGCCCTCGGGATCGCCGTGTCGCTCATGGCCCTCAACATGCTCCGCGCGGGCGTCGCCGTCAGCCTCCCGGAACTCCTCGTCTTCCCGTCCCTCTCCCTCGCCGGAGTAGCGATGACCGCCCTCCTCCTCCGTTCCGTACGGCAAGAGCCTCGCGGGGAAGAAGCCGCCTGAAGGATCGGCGGCGCCCGCAAAAAGGGCTTGCGCCTCCCGGCGGGCGGGTCTACAGTAAAGAAAGGGTAACAAATCGGCGACGAGGCCCAAAATCACTGTCGGAGGCAAAAATGAAAGGCAACGAGAAATTGATCGCGACGCTTAACTCCCTTTTGGCGGACGAGCTGACGGCCATCAACCAGTACATGGTCCATTCGGAGATGTGCGACGATTGGGGCTACGAGAAACTCCACAAGCACTTCGAGAAGCGCGCGATAGACGAGATGAAGCACGCGGAAAAGCTCATCGGGCGCATCCTGTTCCTGGAAGGGCTGCCCACGGTTTCCGTGCTGAAGGCGATACATATCGGCGCCGAGGTGCCCAAGCAGCTGGTGAACGACCACGTCGCCGAGGAAGGCGCCATCAAGGCGTACAACGACGCGATCGCCCTCGCCGGCGAAGTGAAGGATTTCGCCACCCGGGACGTCCTCCAGCAGATACTCAACGAGGAAGACGCCCACATGGACGGGATCGAGGCCCTGCAAAGCCAGATCGAGCAAATGACGCTGCAGGTATTCCTGACCACCCAGGTCGGGGGCTGAGCGAGGGCATTTCCCGGCGACGGGAACGCGCGGTGAGCGGGGAGTGAAAATTGGGTAAGTACGTATTGATCGGCGCGGGATTTTGCTCACTCGGGCTCGGGGTCGCGGGAATTTTCCTTCCCGTATTGCCCACCACGCCCTTCATCCTCCTCGCGGCCTCATGCTTCATGAAAAGCTCCGACCGGCTCTACCGCTGGATCCGGCGCCACCCCGCGCTTGGGAAATATATCGACGATTATTTGGTCCGTCGGGGCATTACCGCCGGGGCAAAGGCCGTATCAATCGCCCTGCTTTGGCTCATGCTCTCCGCCACGGCCCTGTTCGCGACGGACTCGCTGGCGATGCGCCTCGTTCTCGCGGCGGTCGCGGTCGGCGTCACGGTCCATTTGCTCCTGCTCAGGACCCTGCCGAAAGAAAAGAAGGGCATCCCGGAGGATGCCTGAAAGCCCCTTCGGCTGACCGGGATCCCGGTAACCGAAATCCGCGTCCGCCGATCGCCGGGAATGCGACCGGCCGACACACCCGGGACATGAGGGCTTCAGTCACCCGAAACGGGCACTTACCCGGACCGGGTCCATGCGGCCGGGAGTCGCGCCGCCTGCTCACTCCGCCGGATCCATGCCGTGGTTGCGGATCCGCGCGATGTCCTCCCACCGAAAATCCAGATCCATAAACTCGAGAAGGGGTTCCCGGGGAGGGCGCCTGAGGCCGTTGTGGGCGGTTATGTCCGCGTCGAGGTCCCCGATCGCGGTTTTGGCGAGCCAGGGCTCGCCGAAGGCAAGGACGGCGCCGTCGGCGGAGAGGGTTACCTTCGCCGGGTTCCGGTATTCCGCAGCGGTGCCGGGGTATACGACCGAGTCCGGCTTGAAGGCCATTTTTCCGTTCGCGAGCGTCCATGACCCGGTCTCGTAATTCCGGACGAGGGTCCCCGTGCCGGTCACGCAGGTGTAGAGGGTTCCCGAGATTTCGATGAACTTCGGAACGGGCACGTCCACGCCGTCGGGGCCGGGAAAACGGGCGAGAATGTCCCGCTTCCGGGCGTCGGTGGCCCAATAACGGATCCGCCAATACCTGGTTCCCGAAAAATAATAGGTATAGAAGTCCGGGGCGGCCTCGCTCCGGTACAGTCGCATCGCGTCGGTTACGCCGGCGGCGCGCCAAAACCCCGCGAGCCGTCGGGCGAGTTCCGCGGTTTGGGCGTCTTCGTCGGCGGCGGAGGCGCCGGAAGCCGCGGCGCTCGCGGATACGGCCGGAGCCCCGACGGCAGCGCCCGAAGCCGCGGGGGAATCGGCGGTAGCCCCGTCCCGGGAGGATAACGCGTCGGCGGCAATGGTCGCCGTCGCGGTATCGATCCGGGAAAAAAAGCGGAACCAAAGCCCGTCGCCCAACAGGGCCGCGGGAACCTCCGCGTCGGACCGTTCACCGGAGTATCGTACCGAGATACGCGAAACGCCGCCCGTCGACCCCGAGGGAGAGCCCCCCCCGGACAGGCCCGACACCGAAGCGGGAATCCAGCCCGTATCCTCGTACACGAACCCGTAATAGGGCTTAAGCACGATGCGCATGCCCTTCCCGTCGGCGAACTCCACGAAGCGGCTCTTGTTTTCCCAAACGCCCGCGAGGGTACCCGCCGAGAGCCCTGCCGCCGACGCGACGACGGCCGCCCCCCGATCGCCTTGGGCGGATTGCGCGACGGCGGGAAAGGCGATCAGTAAAACGGCGAAAAGCGCGACGGCGTTACGGGTACGGCTCATGAATTTACTATATGCCGTATATGTAAATTCCCGCAATCGGGTCGGCTATTTTTCCGTTTTGGAATTACATTTAAGACATAACGGAGTCAGGCAATGAAAACGAACCGGTTCGAGACTTCCGGGGCGGCCATGGGCCCGCGGGCCTTTTTGCTCGCCCTCTCTTTTTTCTCTATCGCCCTTTCGGGCTGCGACCTATTCCTTCTCGGATCCCCGGGTGGCGGAGGCGCCGCCTCCATCGAGGCGCGAAATTTTTACGCCTACAATTGGGTAACGAAAGCGGATTATACGGTACACGCGACGCCCCTCGCGGTATCCACCTATTGCGCGGTATACGCGGACGACGACGAAACGGTGACCGCTTCCACGGCCCAAGCCATAGCCGACGAGTTCGACCAGGCGATCTACCCGCTGATGAAAACCGATTACGGCTCCTGGAACGACGTGGACGGGAACGGCCGCGTGATAATCCTCCTCATCGACATACTCGACGGGTATTCCGGGAGCGGCGGCTATTACGCCGGGTATTTCAACCCGACGGATATGTATAGCGATACCGTATATTCCGACTCGAACGAGGCGGACATGCTCACCATGGACATAAACCCCGGCGTCCCCGGTTCGACCTCCTTCTATTCGACTATATCCCACGAAATGCAGCATTTGATCAATTATTCCGTCAACAAGATCAATAAGGGGATCAATGCCGACACGTGGCTCAACGAGGGCCTTTCGACCTCCGCCGAATACATGTACGCGGGGACCGACGTGAACGGCCGGGTCTCGTATTACAACAACTACGGCAGCCTATCCATTTCGAGCGGCAATAACTTTTATTATTGGGATTCCGACGCGGAAACGGACCTTCTGGCCAACTACTCCACGGCCTACATGTTCTTCCAGTGGCTCCGGATCCATGCGACCAACGGCGCGGGTATATACAAGAAAATTCTATATGCGGGCAAAGGCGACTACCGGGACGTAACCTCCGTCGCAGAACTCTGGATAGATTCCCAATTCTCTTCCTGGCCAACCCTCATGACCGCGTGGTACGCCGCGAACCTTTGCAACGACTCGACGGGATATTACGGATACGAGGGGGCGCTCGGTACCCTCACGAAGCAACTGTATTCGGGAAGCACCTCGGTGAGTCTCCATTCCGGGGAAGGGGTGCTGATGTCGATTTCAAGCGCCTTCACCCCGGGGTCGACCGGCAGCGATATCGCGTACGCGGGAATTACGGAAAACAGCGGGGCTACCGCGTCCGTCCTCGACACCGCGAGTCCCTACGCCGGAGGGTACGTACTTGCCCTCAACGGCAACCTGTCATCATCGGTAGCGACGACCCAAAGCGCGAGCATACCCGCCTCGGTAGTGAGCGCGAGCGCGCTTCTGGCCTCGGTGCAGGCGACGGACACGGTTATGCCGACCTATCCGATGGACCCGGTGTTCGACGTGAAGTAATCTCAAGCGAGGAAACCATGAAGAAACACGCCCGCGTACTTGCCGCCCCGTTGCTTGCCCTACTCCCCCTCCTTCTCGCGGCTCTCGCCTTCCCCCTCGCCGCCTCGGGACTCTTCGACGCGAAGCTTAAACCCGCCGACTGGGACAGGGCCAAGACCGGCGCGCGGGTCGAGCTCTCCGGCATCGTGCGCGTCGTGGGGAACGAGCCCTTCACGGAGACGGTCATCACCGATTCGGACGGGCACGACTGGTTCGTGGATTCCTCAAGCGCGGGGCTCCTCAAGGGGATGGAACATAAGCCGGTGACCGTCACGGGCACGGTGGAGAGAAAACCGATGATCCTCGCGAACGGGAAGAAGCTCGGGGACAGGCGGGTCCTGCGCGACCTGACCGTCCTGAACTGAGCGAACGGGGACCGCGACGCCCAAGGGCCTCTCCCTTCGTCGCGGTCCTCCGTTCCCGCGCGCCCCGCCGCCCCCGCTTCGCGCCTTCGGCCTTTCCCCTTCCCCGCACTTCCCGCGATTTTTCCGAAGTGATACACTGAATCACCGCCCATGCAAAACAAAGCGTTACGCAAGACCGTCCTCGCCATCGCCGCGCCCGCCGTCGCGGAATTGGTGCTCACGTCCCTCAGCCAGTTCGTCGACACGGTGATGGTCGGGGGAATCGGCCCCTGGGCGATCGCCGGGATCGGGATAACGAACCAGCCGCGGTTCGTGATGCTCGCCGCGTTCATCGCGCTCAACGTGGGGACCACGGCCCTGATGGCGCGCTTCCGGGGAGCCGGCGACAAGGGGTCCGCCGACGTGGTCACCGCCCAGTCGGTGCTGCTGACGGCGATCCTCGCCGCGGCGATCACCGTGCCCGGGTGGCTCTTTGCCCGGCCCATGCTGCGGGTCCTGGGCTCGACGGGGCAAGCCCTCGAGGCGGGGACGGAATATTTCCGGATCACGGTGCTCGCCTTCGTGCCCACCGCGCTCCCCCTGGTCATTTCGGCGCTGTTGCGCGGGGTCGGGGACACGAAGATCGCGCTCCGGTTCAACGTGACCGCGAACGCGATTAATCTCCTTTTCGACTGGATTCTCATTTACGGGCGTTTCGGCTTTCCCGCCATGGGCGTGCGGGGCGCGGCGGTCGCGACGGTCCTGGGGAACCTGGTCGCCTGCGCGATGGCCTTCGCGGCGATTTCCGGCAGGAAGGGACGCCTCGCGCGCTCCTCGGATTTCGTGGAGTTCCGTTTCGACCCGCGGGTCTTGCGCCCGAACGGGGCGATGCTTGGCCGGATCGTGCGGATCGGGCTGCCGTCGGCGGGCGAGCAGCTGGCCCTTCGGGTCGGCCTACTAATTTATACGATGACCGTTACGGCCCTTGGCACGAACGTCTTCGCGGCGCACCAGATCGCCCTTACCTTGCTGAACATGTCCTTCGTGAACGGGATGGCCTTCGGGATCGCCGCGGCGAGCCTGACCGGGCAAGCCCTTGGCAAGGGGGACCCGGATCTCGCGAGGAAGTCCGCCGCGGCGGCGAGGCGCCAGGGCATGATCGGCTCCACCGCCATGGGAGCGCTGATGTTCCTCTTCCGCCATTCCCTCGTGCGCCTTTTCACGGGCGACCCGGGGATCATCGCCCTGGCCGCGGGGGTACTCGTCATCGCGGCGCTCCTCCAGCCCTTCCAGTCCTCTTTCCAGGTGCTTTCCGGCGCGCTCCGGGGCGCGGGCGACTCGCTTTACCCGGCCCTGTCCCTGACCATCGGCATCATCGTGGTCCGGCCCATCCTTTCGATACTTTTCGTGCACGTCCTCGGCTGGGGCCTGAACGGCGCGTGGCTCGCCCTTTTCACCGACCAGACGGTGCGGTTCATCCTGATCCGGATACGGTTCAAGTCCGGGAAGTGGACCTCTATCGGGGTGTAAGCGGGTTTTTTACCAGGCGAGAAAGACGATAAGGAAGGCGAAGAAGGCGTGGGCGAGGGCGACGAGAACCCTCGATCCCCGACGGGCCGCGGGATCGCGCTCGTTGCGGTCGTGGATTCGCCACACGACGAGGGTCGCGTCGAAGGCGAGGGCGATGAGGGCCACGAAGAGGGGCAAGGCCAGCTCGGGGGTAAGGGTCTTGATCGCCACCGCGATGGTCCCGCCCAGGAAGCCGAGGGCCACGAACCAGAAGATGACGCTGAGCCGCCTTCGGAGCTTTTCCTGGTCGACCTTCGCGCGGTATTCCGGCGCGAGGGCGGAAAAGCCCGCGAGGCGCTCCCACAGGGGCAGCTTGAACTGAAGTACGAAGGCGAGGAGCCCGGAGAGGATGCCGAGGGCGGTGCCCGCCACGAGTAAGACCATAGTTCGTTTATACCGGGATCGGGCGGGGGCGTCAATGCGCCCCCCGGGGCGGTTGACACGCCGCGGCCGCATTTCGGAAAATGGGGCGAAATGTCAGACAGAAGCTGGACGACCGAGGCGCTCATTTTAACCCTTTCCTCCTGGGGAGAGGGCAACCGGGAGGCGCTCTTCCTCACCCCCGCCAAGGGGCTTCAACGGGCCACCGTGTTCGGCGGCGCGAAGAGCAAGCTCCGAGCCCAGGTAGGCCCCTGGCAAACCGGGACCCTGTGGCTCTACACGGACCCGGTCAAGAAAACGACCAAGATCACCGACATAGACGTCACGGCCTGGCGGCAGGGCATCCGGGAATCCCTGGTGCGCGCCTGGTGCGCCTCGCTCTGCGCGGAGACCGTGGCGAAGAGCCACGGCAACGCGGACTGGCGGGTGGTAAACGCCTTTCTCGACGGCATCGCGTCCTCCGACGACGACGAGTGCCGGCGGGGGCTCCTGCGCTTCATTTGGCGGCACCTCATCGGCGCGGGGGTGAACCCCGATACGGGCCATTGCGCCCGGGGCGGGGAGCCGATCCGGAAGGAGCTCGACCGTAACCCGGCCTTCGACGCCGAAGGGGGGATCTCCGGCGAAGCCGTCGCGTTCTATTCCCCCCACGAGGATTGCTTCCTCTGCCCGGACTGCGCCCGGCCCGAGGAACGGGGCTTCCCGGTCTCGGCCCCCGCCCTGGTATACCTCGATGCCGTGGAAGGGCTTCCGCCCTCCCAGGTCCGCTCCCTCCCCCTGGACAGGGCCGCCTACGCCGAGCTTCGCGCCCTCCTTTTCTTCCTGCTCGCCCGCCTCGTGCAGGGTCCCCTGAAAACCCTGGAGACGGGAGAGGGCATTTTATAGGAAAAAATGGTATACTATCAGGGATCGCGATACCGATCCTTGGAGGTAACCTGTGCGCGCAGTGGACATCATCATGAAAAAACGGGGCGGACCGGGGAATCCCGGCGGCTCCGAGCTTACCCGCGAGGAGATCGAATTCCTGATCGGCGGGTACGTGGCGGGGACGATCCCCGACTACCAGGTGTCCTCCTGGCTCATGGCCGTATTCTTCAACGGCATGACCTTCGCCGAGGCGGGGGTCCTCACGGACGTGATGCTCAAGTCGGGAAAGACGATCGACCTTTCGGGCATCGCCGGCCCCTTCGTCGACAAGCATTCCACCGGCGGGGTGGGCGACAAGATATCCCTCCCCCTCGCCCCGATCGTGGCGGCTTGCGGGGTCAAGGTACCGATGATGAGCGGGCGCGCCCTGGGCCATACGGGCGGCACCCTCGACAAGCTCGAGTCCATCGACGGGTTCCGGACCGGCCTTTCGGTGCCCGAATTCCGCGAATATATCGAAAAGTGCGGCTTCGCGATGACGGGCCAGACGAAGGAAATAGTCCCCGCCGACCGGCTCCTCTACGCCCTCCGGGACGTGACCGGGACGGTGGAATCGATCCCCCTCATCACCGCGAGCATCCTGTCGAAAAAGGTCGCCGAGGGCGCCGAAGCCCTCGTGTTCGACGTAAAATGCGGCTCCGGGGCCTTCATGAAAAACCTCGCCGACGCCACGGGCCTCGCCGAGAGCCTCGCGGGCACGGGAAAGGCCATGGGGAAGCGCGTGGTCTGTCTCATCACGAACATGGAAGACCCCCTCGGGGAGATGGTGGGCAATTTCCTCGAGATAGAGGAAACCCTCGACGTGCTCGAGGGCCGCGGCCCCGCGGACGTGACCGAGCTTACCCTCGCCCTCGGCGCCTGGATGGTCGTCCTGGGCGGCAAGGCGGCTACCTATGAAGAGGGGCGCGGGATGTGCGAAAAGGCCGTAACATCCGGGGAGGCGATGCGCCTCTTCCTCGAGAACGTGCGCCTTCAGGGCGGCGCCCCGGACAGGCTCCTCGCCGAGCGCGGCAAGAGGAGAAGCCCCCACAAGGCCGAGCTCCGCTCGCCGGCGGACGGCTACGTAACCGGGATCGACGCCTTCAAGACCGGCCTCGCCGGCGTGCACCTCGGGGTCGGCCGAAACCGCACCGACGAGGCCGTGTGCCCCGAGGCGGGCTTGAAAATCCACCGGCGGCGCGGCGACGCCGTCAGGAAAGGGGACCTCGTGATGGAAGTATGGGGAAAGGACGCCCAGTGCCTTTCCCCCGCCCTCGGCCTCCTCGCCGAGGCGCTTTCCGTCGGGCCGGAGAAGCCCGAACCCGTCGCGATGGTGCTCAAGGAAATTAGCGCGGTATGAATTGGAACAAAAAAGATATCGGTCGCGAGATGATCCGGGAACTGACTTCCCGGTACGGTTGCGACGCGCTCACCGCCTCGATCCTCGCCCGCAGGGGCATCGTCGAGGGACCCGACCTTCTGTTTTACCTCGAGGACGACTTGAGGTATCTTCACAATCCCTTCCTCTTCGAGGCGATGGAAGACGCGGTCGACCGCGTGCTCGACGCGAAGGACGAGGGCGAAAAGGTGCTGATCTTCGGCGACCGGGACGTGGACGGGATCACGAGCACGACCCTCCTCGCCCAGGCGCTCGCCGACCTCGGCATGGACGTTGCGTGGCGCGTGCCCGAGGGCGACGAGCCCTACGGCCTCTCGATGGACGCCGTGGACGCCCACGCCGCGGATTTCGGCTCCCTCATTATCACCGTGGACAACGGAATCTCCTGCGTGGCCGAGATAGCCCACGCCGCCGAGCTCGGGATCGACGTGATCGTCCTCGACCACCATAACCCGCAGGACGAGCTGCCCCCGGCGGCAGCCATCGTGAACCCCAAGACGCGCGACGGCACCTACCCCTTCCGCGACCTCGCGGGCTGCGCGGTCACCTGGAAGTTCATCCAGGCCCTCCGCTTCGGCATGCTCGAGCTCTATAAGCAGCATATCTGCCTCCTCAACGTGCGCCCGGCGAACGAAGCCTACGTCGTCGAGGCGGTACGGGTCGTGAACATGACCGAAACCGACCGGATCACCGAGACCATCGTCCCGGGCATGGTGTCCATTTCCCAAACCCGCCTCCTCCCCTTCCTTCAGGGTCAGCAGATCTTCGTGTGGGACGGGGCGATGCAGAAGGCCCAGCTCGAAAAGATTTTCGGGAAGGGCGTCGAGTTCAATTTCCTCGACATGGCGCCGGAAATCTCGAAGGAGATACCCGCGGTGCGGGGCATGAGCCTTCTCAAACTGAAAGACCTTTCCCGCATCGGCCGCTACCAGGACAAGCCCGTCGGCGAGCTCGACGGTTTCCTCAACGTGTTCATCACCTTCATGCAGCGGCGGAACGCGATCTTCGGCAAGCGCGAGAGCGAGGAGCTCCAGCTCGTGGCCCTCGGTACCCTCGCGGACCTCATGCCCCTCAAAAACGAGAACAGGATCCTCGTGCGCCGGGGACTCCAGGCGCTGAACGAGAAACCGAGGGCGGGTCTCGCGGAACTCCTCGCCCGCCAGGGGCTCGGGGGCAAGAAGATCGGGACCGCCGACATCGCCTGGCAAATCTCCCCCGCCATCAACGCCACGGGGCGCATGGGCAATCCCGCCCTCGCGATAAAGCTCCTCACGGAGTCGCACCAGGGCGAGCGAAACCGGCTCTCCGAGGAAGTCATTCGCATGAACACGGACCGGAAGCAGCTCGGCGCCGACAGCTGGGCGATCGTGGAACCGATAGCGAAGGAGAGCTTCCCCAAATTCGGCGAGCGCCTCGTCCTCGCCTCGAGCGCGGAAATTCACCGGGGCGTGACGGGCATCATGGCGAACAGGCTTTCCTCGTGCTTCCGGGTTCCCGCGGTGGTGGTCTGCATGCAGGCCGACGGGACCGCGGTGGGTTCCATGCGTTCCGCCCGGGGACTCCATCTCGAGAACCTTCTCGAGCCCTGCGCCGACCTCTTCATCGACCACGGCGGCCACGCCTTCGCCGCGGGTTTCAGCATGCAGGCCGACCGCTACCCCGAGTTCGCCGGGCGGCTCGCCCGCCTCGCGGGGGACATCGTCTTTCCCGACACGGACGAGGAAGAGGAACTCGCCGTCGACGCGGAGTTGCCCCACGAATACATCACCCCCGCCCTTCTCGAACTGTCCGACCGGCTCGAGCCTTACGGCGAGGGCCACGAGCAGCTCAATTTCCTCGCCCGCGGCATGAAGATCGTGACCGCCGACATAATGGGAAAGACCGAAAAGCAGCACCTGAAGCTCACCTTCGATTGCGGTAAGTACAAATGGCCCGCCATTTTCTGGCAGTCCGCCGACCGGCTCAACCGGGACTTCTCCGTGAAGGACACCGTGGACGCGGTGTTCCAGGTGAACCGGAACGTCTTCAACGGCGCGGAAATTCCCCAGATGATCCTGCAGGACGTGCGGAGAAGCTGATGCGCCTTCGCTGCCTGGTTTGCGCCCCCCTGGGCCTCGCCTCCCTCGCCATGGCCGGCTTCCTTTCCGCGGGGAGCCTCGCGGGAGGGACTGTCGGGGGAATTGCCGGGAATGGCGATTACCCCGAAGGGAGGGGTGTAAGCCTTTCGCCCAGGGGAGCGATGGCCCCGGTTCCGGGCGCCGAAAGCCCGGACTCGACCGGGGAGCCCGCGATATCCGCCCTCGCGGAAACGCCGGCCGCGGGGACGACCCCCGGAACGACCGTGCGGCAGGATTCCCGGAGCGTCCCGTACGGGGGCTATCCCGCCTCCCTCGGCCCGATGGCGGGGACCGTCGGGCCCGGCGATTGCGTCGTCATCTCAGTCAAGGAAGAAGCCCGGCGGGTCCGGGCGATACTCCTCAACGAAAAGGGCCAGCGCGTCGCGGCGGCCGAAGCGTTCCGGCAAACCGTCCCCGCCGTTCCGACAACCCCGGGGGATGCGGCCGGCGAATGGGTCGCCGTTCTCGCGATCCCGGCCACCGCCCGAAGCGGGCCGAGACGGCTTGAAGTCCTCGTTTTCCGGGACGACGGGTCCGTTACCGACACGGTGCGAAACGTTACGATAGAAGAAAAGGCGTTTTTCGAGGAAGAAGTGCCCCTCAACCGCGCGAATACCGCCCTTCGCACCACCATGACCCCCGAGAGGGAGCGGCAGATAGACAAACTGAACGCGATCCTGTTTTCTTTCGACCCCGCCTCGCCTCGATATTACGGCCCCTGGATTTATCCCGTGGGCGCGGTACGCCGTTCCTCCGGCTTCTCCGACCGGCGCACCTACCGATACTCGAACGGAACAAAAGACACGACCTACCACTACGGCATAGACTTCGCGGTACCGACGGGCACCCCGGTCTTTTCCGCGGGGGACGGACTCGTGGTCCTCGCGGAGCGCCGCGTGACCACCGGCTGGACGGTCGTAGTCGAGCACCTTCCCGGGGTTTTCAGCCTCTATTACCACCTCGACGCCCTTACGGCCTCCGAGGGCGAGCTCGTCCGCGCGGGCTCCCTCCTGGGCCGATCCGGCGCCACGGGCCTCGCGACGGGGCCGCATCTCCATTGGGAATTCCGCGTGAACGGCGAGGCCGTCTCCCCCGACTGGTTCGCGGGGGGAGCGGGGGGCGAAACGGGATTTTCGGAATCGACGAAAAAGTGAAACTCCGAGAAAAATCCCGCGAATTTGGGCGTATTCCATTATTGATGCTATAATCATTCTCAAATAACCCAATAGAAAAGAGGCATTACATGAAATTGATGAAATTGGCGCCTTATGCCGCGCTTGCTGCGGTGACCCTGCTGTTTTCCTGCGCGAACCCGACTTCCCCTTCGGCTGACAAACCCTCGCATCCATCGACTTGTACCCTTACCCTTACCAGCGGAGATGTGAACGGTACCGTGAGTTCGCTGCCCGGCGACACGACGATCCCGTACGGCACCGAAATTACGGTTACCGGAACGGGAAACGCGGGCTACAGCCTCGCCTCATGGCAGGACGACTCGGGAAACGAAATCAGTACTGATAACCCGTATACCTTCACCATAACCAGCAATACATCACTCGTTGCGAACTTCGCGGCGGGATACCGGATAGACACCAACGTGGAGCATGCGCAAATCACCTGCGACCCGGTCGGCCCCGTATACCAGGAAAACGACGTCGTTGAGGTTACAATTACCGCCGATCCGGGATACGTATTCAATCAGTGGACCA
Organism: Spirochaetales bacterium; assembly: GCA_003245785.1. Taxonomy (GTDB): domain Bacteria; phylum Spirochaetota; class Spirochaetia; order Treponematales; family Treponemataceae; genus Teretinema. The sequence continues at coordinate 22,304 of QKCE01000262.1, forward strand.
CCGGCCTCGCGGGTACCGCCGCCACCCAGGAAGTGACCATAGGCACGAGCCTCTACGAATTGGACGCCCAGCTAGATCCCCGCTGGAGAATCCTCGTCCATATCGCGGCGGACAACAATATCGATTACGATTTCGAGGATACATACGGTATTCTTACGAATTACATAGAGACCCTGGAAGGAATCAAGGCTGCTGATACGGGGGACCTACTCGATATCTACGTGCTCATGGACGGTTACGCCGCGAGCGATCCGGCCGGTGCGGGCTATACGACCGGCTTTACCGACGGCTACTACAAATTGTCCGGCGGTTCCTTCGCGGGCGATTTGGTAAAGACCACCGGGGAAATCAATTCGGGAAGCGTCGCCGTCACCGAAAGCTTCATGAAATGGGCGGTCGGCGATTCCACGGCCGCCCGTACCTTCTATTCGGTGTTCAACCACGGCGGCGGTTTCGACGACGCGAGCAAGGCGGCCACCTACGGCATCGCCTTCGACGACAGCGCCGACGACGCGCTTTCGCACTATGAGCTCGCGCAGGTCACCGCGTACCTCAAGACCCTTATCGGCGGCAATATCGACGTGTTCTATCCCTACGCGTGCCTCATGGGCGGAATCGAGCTCGCGTGGGAAGTCAGGAACAACGCCGACGTGCTCATCGCCTCGGAAGAGGTGTTCCCCGCCGAGGAATGGTCATGGGAGGCCCTCTCCTCGATACTTGCAGATTCCTCCATCTCTTCCGTCGACCTGGGGGGCGCCTTCTGCGACAGCGCGTACGATTATTTCTCGGATTCCACGTCCTCACAC
>QKCE01000201.1 GCA_003245785.1 Spirochaetales bacterium
TACAGTGTTTCCATGTTTACCGTAACGCAAAAGGGCGGTACCGTCAAAGAACGGTACGCCGTCGCGCTCGAGCAGCTTCGCGCCCTGGTGGCGGACGAATGCGACGCGATAGCCAACTTATCGAACACCTCGGCCCTCCTCAAAATGTCACTCGACCGGGTGAATTGGGCGGGTTTTTACCTCTACGACGGCAAGGAGCTCGTCCTCGGACCATTCCAGGGGCTTCCCGCCTGCATCAGGATTCCCCTGGGCTCCGGGGTCTGCGGGACCGCCGCGGCCCGCATGGAAACCCTCGTCGTGGCCGACGTGAACGACTTCCCCGGCCACATCGCCTGCGACGCCGCCTCTCGGAGCGAGATCGTGGTGCCCCTCCGGGCGAAGGGCGCGCTGTACGGCGTGATCGACGTGGACAGCCCCGAGGAGAACCGCTTCGGGGACGAGGAGCGCGCCTTCCTCGAGGGCGTCGCCTCGATTCTCGGGGAGCGGCTGGGTTGAACCGTACCTTCGCGGCGGCAATGTCCGCCTACGCCTTCTTTTTCCTTTCGGGCTTCTTCATCAACGTGGGAGGACCCGTTTCGAACGCCGCGGCCGCAGCCTTCGGGACCGATACCGCCGCCCTCGGGTTCTGCTTTTCCCTGTTCATGGTCGGCCGGTTCATCGGCATTACCGGCAACGGCGTCCTCGTGAGGAAGCCGGGCCTCGACCGGAACCTTCACCTCCGCGCCCTCGCCTTTGCCCCCCTGGCGGCGGCGACCGGCCTGGTGCTCGCGACGGGAAGCCTTTACGCCTTCGCCGCGTGGATATTCCTCGCGGGAATCGGGATAGGGGGCATCTACTCGGCCTCCAACATGATCCTGGTGGACATCTTCGAGGGAACCCGCCGGGCCTTCCACATTTCCATGATAAACTTCCTTTACAGCGTCGGGGCCGTATTCAGCCCGGCGCTCTCGGGCGCCCTCCTCGCGCGGGGCTTTCCCTGGTATTCCCCCTACGTGGCCTTCGCGGGCGCCCTCGTCCTTTGGCTCGCCGCGACCGGGAGAACTTCCTTCAAGGGCCTCTTCTCCGGCCACGAAGCGGAATCGCCGGCCGCGAAACCCGGAATCGGACCCGCGCGGATTTCGCCGGCCCTCCTCCTCGTCTGCGCCGCCATCGTGCTCGTGATCTTCGCCGAATACACGGTGACCTTCTGGACGCCGATCTACCTGCGCGAATACCGGGGAGAGGACGCGCTTTTTTCGGGCCTCGCTGTTTCCGCGTTCTGGATCGCCGTGCTCGCCGGGCGCTTTATCGAAAGCATGCTCATCGCCAGGATAAGGCCGCGTCTCTACCTGATCGCCACGGGCATCCTCGCCGTCGCCGCGCTCTTGACCCTCCCCTTCCAGTCATCCCGCCCGGCGATCATCGCCGCGGTCGTCGCCTCGGGCGCCCTTTGCGCGGGACTCTTTCCCGCCCTCTTCACCTTCGGGGCCTCGATGGCCGAAAGCCTGAAGCGAACCTTCCCGACCCTCATGATGCTCTCGGCGGCCACAGGAAGCTTCCTCGCCATGCCCGCGGGCAGCCTCATAAAGAAAACGGCCGGCATGCGGGGCGTGATGTTCGCCGCCCCCGTCGCGGTAATGCTCACGGCGGCGATCGTCGCCTTCATCGGCCAGGGAACGCAAAAAAAGTCGGGCAGCTGATCCCCTTCGGGGAATAACATGTCCGTACGGGGAGAGAACGAAGCCATGGACTGGCAAGAGCGCATGACGAAGGCGATCGGTTATCTCGAGGCCAACCTCGCGGGCTCGGTCGACCTCGAGAAGGCGGCGGGGGAGGCGAATTGCTCGCCCTTCCATTTTTTCCGGATGTTCGACGTCATCGCCGGGATCGGGCCGGGGGAGTACGTGAGGCGGAGGCGACTGAGCCTCGCGGCCGCGGAACTCGCCACGGGCTCTGCCCGGGTAATCGACGTGGCGCTGAAATACGGGTGGGAGTCCCCCGATTCCTTCGCCCGGGCGTTCCGGAAGGAATTCGGCGCCCTGCCCGGCTCGGTGCGGGAAGGGGGCGCCACGCTCCACGCTTATCCGCCCCTGGCCTTCACGATCGCCCTGAGAGGAGACAAAGCAATGGAATACCGAATCGAGCAGGGGCCGGAGTACCGGCTAACCGGGGTAACCCTCGCGTGCAGAAACGACGACGGGAGCAATTTCCGCGAAATCCCCGCCTTTTGGGAAGGGGTCATGAAGGACGGCAGATTCAACCTGCTTTTGAACAGGATGGGCAGCAACCTCAGGGTGTGCGGGGTTTGCCATACTTGCGACCCCCAGGGACGGTTCAAGTACTCGATCGCCATCGAGACCCCGCCGTCCATGAACGGAATGCCCGAGGGTTGCGAGGACCTGGTCGTCCCCGCCTCCACCTGGGCCAAATTCACGTCCAGGGGCCCCCTGTTCCCGAATTATCAGGACATGATAAAGCGGATCTACTCGGAATGGTTCCCGGCCTCCGGCAAGGAACACGCGGGTACCGCCGAAATCGAGTTCTATCCCTGCGAGAAGGACGCGAACGACAGCGAATACTTCGCGGAGTACTGGGTCCCGATCAAATAAGGATCAGGCGGGGCGGCAACCGCCCGCGCGGGACCGCCACTGAACGGACGACGACGCCGGGAGGCCCGAGGCAGCCCATCCCGCCCCGCGGGATGGGCGATACCCCGCTCGGGCAGAAACCGTGCCGTTACTCGAGCCGGGTCACCCCGTCGCCGGGTTCGCAGGAGAAGAAGTCCGCCTCGAGCCCGGTACGCGCCCGGTACGCGCCCCCCACCTTTTCGACGAAAGCCTTCACGGAGTCCTTTTTCACCAGGGCGATCGCGCACCCGCCGAAGCCCGCGCCGGTCATCCGCGCGCCGATGCAGCCTTCCGTCCCGTTCGCTTCCTCGAAGAGGGTATCCAGCTCGATTCCGGTCACCTCGTAATCGTCCCGGAGAGACTCGTGGGACGCGACGAGAAGCTCGCCCAGGCGCTTCAGGTCCCCCGCCTCGAGGGCGGCGACCGCCTCGTTCACCCGGGCGTTCTCGGTCACGCAGTGGCGCACCCGCCGTCGGATCACGTCGTCCGCGAGCTTCGCCTCGAGGGGGGCGAAGGCTTCCGGCGTGAGTTCGCAGAGGGCCTCGATCTTCGCGTGCTTCTTGAGTTCCGCGAGGCCGGTCATGCACTCGCCCAGGCGCTCGTTGTATTTCGAGTCCGCGAGCTCGCGCTTCTTGTTCGTGTTCATCACCACGATCCGGTAATCCCCCACCTCGAGGGGCACGTAACGGTACCAGAGGTTCGAGGTGTCGAGGAGGATCGCGTTGTCCTTCTTGCCCATGGCGACGCTGAACTGGTCCATGATCCCGCATTTCACGTTCATGAACTCGTGCTCGCTCCTCTGGCCGAGCTTCGCTATAGTGACCCGGTCCACGGCGAAACCGAAAAGGTCCGAGAGTGCCCAGGCGAAGCCGACTTCCAGGGCCGCGGAGGAAGACACGCCGCCGCCCGCCGGAATGTTCGAGAACATCAGGAGCTCGAAGCCCGAGTCGAAGGTATGCCCGCCGTCCCGGAGGAGCTTCACGATCCCGTTCAGGTAGTTCGCGTACCCGTTTTCCTTCGCGTAGGCGAAGTCGTCGCCCGCGTCGAATTCCATCCTCCCGGGAAAGCGGAGGTCGTCGTAGACGATCTTCGAGTCGCCTCTCTTGCGGATCGCGATGTAGAGATAGCGGTCGATGGCGGCCGGGAATACCTTGCCGCCGTTGTAGTCGATATGCTCGCCGATCACGTTGATCCGCGCGGGAGAGGCGAACAGGGCGACGGGGCCTGAGCCGAAACGCTTGGCGAACTCGCCCTTGAATTCCGAGAGAAAACGGGGCCGGTCGGTATCGGCGAAGAAGTCGAGCTTCGCGTTCCGCACCTCCGCGGCCTTCGCCTCGACCGCCGCCACGTTGGCCGCCGCCCAGGCGCCGGTTTCGCTGGTGGCGTAATACTTGATGAGCCGCTTCGCCCGGAGGGGCGTATAGAACTCGATATGGAAATGGTAGTAGCCCTCGGCGTCCTTCCATTCGGGGCTGTTCACCGGGTTCTGGTGGATCGCCATCATGTAGGGGAAGGGGCGGTTGAAGATGCGGTCGAACGAACCGGTCACCACCTTGAGGATGTCCGCGAGGTCCGTCCGCTCCGCGTCGGTCAGGTCGGTAATCCGCGGCCGGTGCGCCTTGGCGGTCACGAACACGCCGTAGGGGTAATCGGTGAAGAAGGGGATATAGGCGTAGAAGGAATCGTTCTCGAAGACGACGCGCTCGCCGAACGCGGCCTCCTCCCGGTTCATCCGGCACACGAGGCATTCGCCCGTCGCGTCGTGGTGCCTCTTCGCGTTCTCGAGCTCCACCTCGATCTTTTGGGGAATCCAGGAATAGGCGTAAATCTGCCCGTGGGGATGGGGCATGGTGACGCCGATTTCCTCGCCCCGATTCTCGAATGGCATGACGTACTTGCTGGTCGGCCGGGACGAAAGGTCGCGGACCCGCTCGATCCAGAGGTCCACGAGCTTCCGGATGTGGGGAACCGGCAGCTCGTGGAGGGTCTTCGCGTGGTCGCTCGAGTAGAGGATCACCTCGCAGGCCCCGGCGGCCGGCGCCGTCCTGTAAAAGTCGGAACCCACCGGGTCCGGCTCGGGGGGCGTCGCGCTCAGGGCGGGAAAGTCGTTGTCGTATTTGTGCACGTCGTAGCTCTCCGGAACCTTTCCGGAACCGGGGCAAAAGGGGCACCAGTTTTTCGGCATCTGGGGGCGGTTCTGGCGGTGCGAGGCCACCATGGTCCAGGTGCCCAGCATGGGGTTATAGCGCAATTCACTCATCGAGATTCTCCTTCAAAAAAACGTCTATGGGCATCCGGATGTCGGCTTCCGGGGGTTCCCTGAGCACGAACAGGCGGTACAGTTGCTGGACGACGCGGCGGCCCTGCTCTTCCGGCCGCTGGGAGATGATGCAGTCCATCGATCCCTCCCGAAGGCGCCGCACGTTCTCCTCCACGAGATCGTACCCGATGAGTACGGGCCGGCCTGCGGGAAAGGAGGCGCGCGAGTCGAGGTGGGCGGCGATCTTGTGCCCGAAGGCCGTAAGGGCGAATATTCCCCGGAGGTCGGGATTGCCGTCGATTGCGGCGTCGAGGGCGCGGGCCATTTCGGCGGGGTCGGTTTCCGGGCACGCGAGGTCCACGACCTTAACGCCGGCCTTGGCTTCCAGGCGTTCGCGAAAACCCCGTGCCCGCCAGTTCAGGTTGAAGGCACCGGGATAAGGGTGGGCGACCGCGAAGGTACCCCCGCCCGGCGCGAGGAGCTCCATGAGCCGGGCCGCGACGCGCCCTCCCCGGGCGGGATCCTGGGCGACCGTCGTGACCGCCTCCATCCCCGGCATGCCGGTATCGATAAAACAGACGGGAGGCCGCGCCTCCGCATTACCCAGAAGCCCGCGAATATCGGCCTGCATGACCGGCGCGATGACCCAAGCCTGACATGCCGCGGCTTCCATCTTCCCGAAGGCGGCCTCGAGGGAGGCGGAATTTGAACGCTCGTAGGAATAAAGCTCGGGGCTGAAGGAAAAGGCGGCAAGGCCGTCGAAGGCGTCGCGTATCGCCGTCCAGATCAGGTCCCAGTACCGGCTCTCCTTTTCTAGTTCCGGCAGGAGGACGCCGACGCGGAAACTCTCGTTCCGCTTGAGGTGCCGGGCGATCGGGTTGGGCTGGTAGCCCTCAGCCTCGATTATCTCGCGGATGCGCCGTTCCTTTTCGCCGGACACGTGGCCACGGCCGTGGACTACCCGGTCCACCGTGCCTATGGAAACCCCCGCGCGCTTCGCGATCTCGACGATAGTCATCCCCATCCTCCGCTTGTGTACGTACACAATATAAAACAAGACCCCATAAGTCAAGCCGAAGGCCCGTAAATCCACTATACTCCGACTCGTATGCAATACGAGGTAACGATCCGGGTGCTCCCGGGGGAAGAAAACGACGAGGCCCTCCTCCGCGCGAAAATCGCGAGGGAATTGGGCGGGTCCGGGGTTAAAGCCGCGGACATTACGGCCCTGGTCTTGCGGAAAAAGTCGATCGACGCGCGGAAGGGAAAGATCGCCGTGGTGCTCCGCTACGGTGTCTACGTCGGGGAGAGCCCCGACGCGCCCGCGGTCCCGACGTGGAAAACCGCCGACTCGGGCCGCCGGGTCGTCATAGTCGGTTCCGGTCCCGCGGGCCTCTTCGCCGCGCTCCGGCTCCTGGAGGACGGCATCGCGCCGGTCGTCATCGAGCGCGGCGCCCCGGCCTCGAGGCGAAAGCGGGACATCGCCGACATTACCCGCTCGGGCAGGGTCAACGCCGACTCGAACTACTGCTTCGGCGAGGGCGGGGCGGGCGCTTTCTCCGACGGGAAACTGTACACCCGCTCCAACAAGCGCGGCGACATAAGCCGTATCCTCGCCATCCTCCACGCCCACGGCGCGGACCCGAAAATACTCACCGACGCCCACCCCCACGTGGGGAGCGACAGGCTGCCCCTCATCATCGAGGCCATCCGTAAGACGATCGTCGATCGGGGCGGGGAAATCCGCTTCGACACGCGCCTCGTCTCCCTCGTCCTGGAAAGGGGCCGCGTCGCCGGAGTCGTAACCGAGAGGGTCGGCCCGCCCGACGGCGCGTCGGAGCCGCTTCCGGAAGGCGAGACCGGCGAAAGCCGCGAGATAATCCTCGGCGACGCGGTAATCCTCGCGACCGGGCATTCCGCGGACGACGTGTACGACCTTCTCGCGTCGGGCGGCGCGCTAACCGCCGGTGGCGAGGAAACCCGCTTCGAGCCCCCCCTGGAGGCGAAGACCTTCGCGGTAGGGGTACGGGTCGAGCACCCCAGGGCCCTGATCGACCGAATCCAGTACCACGGGGAAGAAGGGGCCAGGGGAATGCCCGCCGCGGAATACCGGCTCGTGGCCCAGGAAGGCGAGCGGGGCGTGTATTCCTTCTGCATGTGCCCGGGAGGGCTCATCGTGCCCTCGGCGAGCGACGACACGGGCATCGTGGTGAACGGCATGTCCAGTTCGGGCCGGAACGGCCGCTGGTCCAACGCGGCCTTCGTGGTGGAAACCCGGCCGGAGGATATCCCGGCGGAGTACGCCCGGTTCGGCAGCGTCGCGGGCCTACGCTGGAGGCGCGACCTCGAAGCCGAGGCCAAGCGCCGGGGAGACGGGCAAAAGGCCCCGGCCCAGCGAATGACGGATTTCCTCGCCCGCCGGGACTCGAAAAGCCTCCCGGATTGCTCCTATAGCCCGGGCATCGTGCCCTCCCGCCTCGACGAGTGGCTACCGCCGCGTATCTCCGAACGGCTCGCGGCGGGCTTTCGCGACTTCGAGCGCTCCATGAGGGGCTTCGTCTCGGAAGAGGCGGTTCTCGTCGCCGTCGAGACCCGCACCTCGTCCCCCGTCAGGGTGACCCGGGACCCGGCAAGCCTCGAGTGCGTCACCCTTCCCGGCCTCTATCCCGCGGGCGAGGGCTCGGGCTACGCGGGCGGCATCGTATCCTCCGCCATGGACGGCGAAAAATGCGCCGCGGCGGCCTCCGCGGCCCCGGGAATGGCGCGGACCGACTGACATTATCGGGATTCGGCCCTATACTGGCACGATGGAAAAAGTTCTTGAATTGTGCGCCCGCGTAGACTCTTTCGCGGTCGCCATCTATACGGAATACGCGAAAAAGCCCGAATCCGGGGAGCTTTCCGGTTTCTGGCGCGAACTCGCCGAGGAAGAGCGGACCCACGTCGCCGCCTGGCAATGGCTCGCGAAATTCTCTGATCAGAAAGTCGACGACGAGGGACTCGATATCGGCGAGGACGACCTGGCGCGCATGACAAAACTCGCGGGCGAGGCGGAGGAACACTACGGCCGCGCGAAAGGCCCCTTGAGCCAGCGGGAAATGTTCACCGCGACCTGCGACCTCGAACTCGGCATGCTCGACGTCGCCTTCCTGCGCCTTCTTCACCTTTTCGAGGCAATCAACCCGGATAATTCGAAACGCATCGATTACGAGGCCCATCTCCGCCACTTCGCCGACACGATCCGCGCCACGGGCATCGCCCCGGAACTCGGGCCGGTCCTCGACCGCATCTTCGAATTCTGGCTGCAGAACAAACGGCTCGTAGAGCAGGCCCGCCGCGACTACCTCACGGGCCTCCTGAACCGGCGGGGCTTTTTCGGCATCGCGACCCCGGAGGCGGCCCTGGTCTCCCGTTCCGGCGGGACCGGCGGCATGCTCATGCTGGACCTGGACCGCTTCAAGAAGGTCAACGACACCCTGGGCCACGAGGCGGGGGACCGGGTTCTGGCCCGGCTCGGCGCGATCGTGCGGGAACACATGCGGAAAACCGACGTGGCGGCCCGGTTCGGCGGGGAAGAGTTCATGGTATACCTTCCGGAAACCGACGGCCCCGGAACGACGGCGGTAGCCGAAAAGTTGCGGGCGGCGGTCGAGTCGGACGCCCTTATGCCGGTCCCGGTAACCGTGAGCGTCGGCTGCGCCTGGCTCCACCACAAGGGCAACGCGGCCGAAGAGCTCGAACGGCTATTGAAAAGCGCGGACAAACGGATGTACGAGGCGAAAAGGAACGGCAGGAACCGGGTGGAAGCGGGCCCGGAGGACTGACGGGCTTCGGCGCGCCCGGGGCGAACCACGACCCGGGATTGAAACCCCGGCGGGCGTGTCGTCCCGGTATCGCCGCGGGTCGAAGCGCCCCCTGACCCCGCCTAGGAGTCCCCGGGTACGCTCGGGCCGGAGAGGGGCGAGGGCCGGGACAGGTAATAGCCCTGGAAGTAGTCGATGTCGAGGTTTCGGAGGGAATCGTACACCTCCATGTCCTCGACGTATTCCGCGACGGTCTGCTTGTTCGACTTCCGGCAAAAATGGACGATCCCCTCCACGAGGGTTTTCGCGTTCTCGTCGGACCCGATCCGCCGGATCAGCGACCCGTCTATCTTCACGATATCGATCGGGAGGTTGAGTAGGTTGATGTAGTTCGAGTAGCCGGTACCGAAATCGTCTATGGCGATACGGAAGCCGAAGCGCGACACGTAATCGATAAACCAGATGCACTTGTCCAGCTCGACCAGCTCGTCGCTCTCGAGGATCTCGAAGATTATCTTGCCGGCCTTGTCCCGGATCAGGTCGTGAATCTCCTCGACCAGGATGATGAAGTCGCTCCGGGCGATATCCGCGATCGAGATGTTGACCGACACGTTGATGTCGAACTCCAGGATCGCCTCGGCCGACTTCCGCAGGATGAACTCGGTCAGGTGGTGGTAAAAGCCCGTGGAACGCGCGACCTCGAGATAGGGATAAATCGAGGTGTAGGTCCCGTCCTGCCGCTTAACCCGCAGGAGCGCCTCGTACCAGGAAATTCCCGAGCCGTCGGCCTTGAAGACGGGCTGGAACACCGCCCGGAAGGTATCGTTTTCCCGATTGTTCACGAGCTCCGAGAAGCGCATCACGTAATTGTAGGAATTCTCCCGCTCCAGGGTATCCTCGGTGTACACCATGATCACCGACTGGCTGCGCTCCGCCTTCTTGAGGGCGATATCCGCCAGGGAAAGGGGGTTCCGGGTGTCGCCGGGCCCCACGTATGTGCCGCCCACGCGATACACGAGCCGGATGCGGTCCTGCTCCCAGGGCAGCGCTTCCAGTTCCAGGGAACGGATTATCTCGTCCAATAACTGTGTCGTGTTCACCGTGGAGGTCACGCCGTTCCGCGGAACCAGTATCCCGTATTCGTTGTACTTCAGGTGATAGGTCTTGTACCCGAACCTCGGCTCGTACTTCCGCATCTTCTGGGAGGCGAATTGGGAGATGGTGTCGGAAAACTCGTAGCCGAAGAGCGCCACGAGGTCGCTGTAATTCTCTATCTTTATGATCGCGAACACGTAATGGCTGTCGGGGTCTATGCTGTAGGTCAGGACTTCCCGGTTCGGCAGGCCGGTGGACTGGCTGAAAACCATGAGCTCCGTGAGCTTGCCGACGAGGTGCTCCTGCCGCTGCTCGGCCAGGAACGAAAGAAGAAAGAGCATCGCGCCGACCGCCAAGAGGGCCGCGAAGGATACCGGGTCGATCCTGGCGCCCCAGGGAGGCAAAAAACCCGCGGCGGAGAGGCCCCACCAGAGGGCGAAGGCCGCGAAAAGCGCGCCGTTTACCAGCGAGCCGACCCGGGAGCCGTGAAGCTGGAGCGCGATACCGGGAAAAACGACGAAAAGGAAGACGGCGAAGGGCGTGCACCCGGGGGTAATTACCGTGAACGCGATGGCCGCCGCGAGGAGCGTTACGGTAGTCCAGGCGAAGGCCTTCGTCCGCTTCACGAGGAGCATTATGGCCATCTGGGCGAGAATCGCCGCCGAAGCCGCGACGGAGGCTGTCCAATGGGGATCGCCGCCCTGTTGCAGGGCGATTAGGGAGAGGATCGGGGGGACTATGGAGCCCACGGGTAGTACGTAAAGAAGAAGGTTCCTCTTGTATGAACCGGCTTCGCGAAGCACGGTTTGATACCAAGGGGTACGCTTAAAATCGAAAGCCCCAAGGCCGAGCTTTCGAAATCGGGAGTCCAGCATTGGAAAATACTATAGGCATTTAAAAAGAATTGTCAATCAAATACCGTGAACCGCCGGCCTTCGAGGGCGATCAGGCCCTCGTCCCTCATGCGCCCGAGCTCCCGGGAGAGGGCGCTCCGGTCCGCGCAGAGAAAGTCCGCGAGCTCCCCCCGGGAAAAGGGAAGTTCCACCGTGACGGAGCCCTTCGCGGGATCGCGCGCCCCCCGTTCCCGGGCGAGGCTCGAGACGTAGGCGAGTACCTTCTCCCGGATCGAGCGAAGGCCCGCGATTTCGATGCGGGCATTCAGCGCGAGATTCTTCCGGGCCAGCATTTGGATCATGTTCTCGATGAGGCGGCGGTGAAAGCCGCAGGAGGTCTCGCAGGTCTGGAGGAGGCGGGAAAAGGGGAGAAACACGGCGACGGCGTCGGTTTCGGCGGATACCGCGACGGGGGAACGGGGAATTCCCGCGCAGGCGAAGCTTTCCCCGAAAAGGGAGCCCGGCCCGAAGGTCGCGATAATCATCCGATTGCCCTCGAAATCGGTCCGGGTGACACGAACGCTGCCCGCCGCGACTATGCCTATGGATTCCACGCGATCGCCCTCGGCGATCACGGTTTCGCCCCGGGAATACCGCCTTTCCCTCGCGCCGACGCACTCGAGAAGGGCGGTCGTTTCCCCGGGCGAAATGCCCTCGAAAAGGCTTATGTTTCCGGGAAGGATCATGCCGCAATCCTACGGCAAGCCGCCGGGCCTGTCAAACGCTTCCGGCCGTGCCGAGCCCGATCGGCCCGGCCGAAGGCCTGACGAAAAACCGGCGGCCGCCCGGGCCCCGGGAGCCTTCCCGGGAACGCCAGGGGCCCCGAACGGCTTACCGGTTCTTTGCCTTGGAATAGAGATCGAAGGCCACCGCGCCCAGGAGCACGAAGCCCTTGATCGCCTGCTGCCAGTCGATTCCCACGCCCATTATGGACATGCCGTTATTGAGCACGCCCATGAAAAGGCCTCCGATAATGGCGCCGATCACGGTGCCGATACCGCCGGTGGTGGAGGCGCCGCCGACGTAACACGCCGCGATCGCGTCGAGCTCGAAGTTCTGGCCCGCCTTCGGGGTGGCGACGTTGAGCCGCGCGGCGAAGACCATGCCCGCCAGGGCCGAAATGACGCCCATGTTCACGTAGATCCAGAACATCACCCGCTCGGTCTTGATACCGGAAAGCTTCGCCGCCTTGGCGTTGCCGCCGAGGGCGTAGATATGCCGGCCCGGGACCGTGCGCACGGTCACGAAATGGTAGACCGCGATCAGGATCGCCAGGAGCACCAGGATGTTCGGGATGCCCTTATAGGAGGCGAACACGAGGGTAAAGGCGTTCACCGCCACGACGAGGAAGGCGAGCTTGATCAGGAAGGCCCACAGGGGAAGGAGCTCGAAGGAGAACTTCTTCTGCTTGCGCCGCTTGTGGATCTCGCTCGCCACGATGCCGACCGAAATCGCCACGCCGATGAGGATGGTGAGCCAGTGCCTGTCGCCGCCGAAGGGATCGGGAATGAAGCCCGAGGAAAGGGACTGGAACATCTGGGGAAAGGGCCCCTTGGACTGGCCCTGGAGCACCACGAGGGCGAGGCCCCGGAAGATAAGCATGCCCGCCAGGGTCACGATGAACGCCGGGATCTTCACGTAGGCGATCCAGTAGCCCTGCCAGGCGCCTATAATGCCGCCGATCAGGAGGGCGAGGAGCATCGCGTACACCGAGGGGATCCCCTTGTCGACCATCATGGTCGCCGAGACGGCTCCCACGAAGGCGACGACGGAACCGACCGAGAGGTCGATGTTGCCCGTCAGGATCGCCAGGAGCATGCCGACCGCCAGGATCAGGATGTAGCTGTTCTGCAGGATCAGGTTGGTCAGGTTGACGGGCCTCAGGAGCACCCCGTCGGTGGTGATCTGGAACAGGATCATCGCGGCCGCGAGGGCGAGCAGCATCCCGTACTGCCTGAAATTCTTCTTCAATAATTGGAAAACATTGTTCATCTTCGTTCCCTCACGACTGGATAATATTGCGCATTATTTCTTCCTGGGTGGCGGTCTTGCCTTCCAGCTCCGCGGTAAACCGGCCTTCGCTCATCACGTAGAGGCGGTCGCTCATCCCGATCACTTCCGGCATCTCCGAGGAGATGAAGATGCAGGCCATGCCCTGGGCGGCGAGCTCGTTGATGATGGTGTAAATCTCGTACTTCGCGCCGACGTCGATTCCCCGGGTCGGCTCGTCCAGGATCAGGATCCTCGGCTCCGTGAAGAGCCACTTCGAAAGCACGACCTTCTGCTGGTTGCCGCCCGAAAGGTTGTTCGTGAGCTGGAGGATTGAGGGGGTCTTGATATTGAGGGCCTTTCGGTATTCCTCGGCTTCCCTCACCTCCTCGTGCTCGTCGATCACCAGGTTCTTCGCGACCTTGCCGAGTTTCGCGAGGGTCGTGTTGTGCCTCACGTCGTCGATAAGCACGAGGCCGTACTGCTTGCGGTCCTCGGTCACGTAGGCGATGCCCTGGGAAATCGCCTTCGGGATCGAGGAGAGATTCGCCTCCTTCCCGTCGATGAACGCCTTGCCGGAGACGTTCCGGCCGTAGGAGCGGCCGAACACGCTCATGGCGAGCTCCGTGCGGCCGGCGCCCATGAGGCCCACGAGGCCGATAACCTCGCCCGCGCGCACCTTCAGGCTCACGTTGTCGATCACCTTGCGGCTCGCGTCGTCCGGGTGGTACACGTTCCAGTCCCGGATCTCGAAGACCACGTCGCCCACGGAACTGGACCGCTTGGGGAACATGTCGGTAATCTCGCGGCCGACCATGCCCCGGATGATCCGGTCTTCCGAAATCGGGCCCTCGCCGACCTCCAGGGTCTCGATTACCCGCCCGTCGCGGATGATCGTGATGGAATCGGCGACCTTCGCCACCTCGTTCAGCTTGTGCGATATGAGAACGGAGGAAATCCCCCGCTTTTTCAGCTCGAGCAGGAGCGCGAGCAGGTTTTCGCTGTCCTTTTCGTTGAGCGCCGCGGTGGGCTCGTCCAGGATGAGGAGCCGCACGTCCTTGGAAAGCGCCTTCGCGATTTCGATGATCTGCTGCTTACCCACGCCGAGAGTCCCGACGGGAGTGTTCGGGTTTTCCTCGAGGCCGAGCATCGCCATCAGGCGGACCGCCTCTTCCCGGGTCGCGTCCCAGTCGATCACCTGGAAACGCGACTTCTCGTTGCCGACGAAAATGTTCTCGGCGATCGACAGGTAAGGGCTCAGGGCCAATTCCTGGTGGATGATGACGATCCCGGCCTTCTCGCTGTGCTTGATGTCATGGAACGCGCATTCGCGGCCGTCCATGAAAATCTGGCCTTCGTAGGTCCCGTGCGGGTAGGTTCCGCTCAGGATATTCATGAGCGTCGACTTTCCCGCGCCGTTTTCCCCGACGAGGGCGTGAATTTCCGCCTTTTCCACGCGGAGGCTCACGGTGTCGAGCGCCTTGACGCCCGGAAAAACCTTGGTGATGTTTTTCATCTCCAAAAGGGTCTCAGACATTCAGAATCCTTCCTCTAAAAAAATAAAAGGACCGCAAGCCCGGGGGACGGTTCCCCCGGGCGTCGGTCCCGGTATGGCTCGGACGGTTTATCCGTTACTGCTTGATCTGGTCGGCGGTGTAGTAGCCGGAATCGACCAGGGCGGCGGTCACGTTGTCCTTGGTGACGATCGTGGACTGCAGGAGGTACGAGGGAACGACCTTCACGCCGTTGTCGTAAGTCTTGGTGTCGTTGACCTCGGCATCCTTTCCGGCGAGGAGCGCGGTGGCCATGGCGACCGCCTGCTTCGCGAGGGAACGGGTGTCCTTGAAGATCGTGGAATACTGCTCGCCGGCGAGGATCGACTTGACCGAGGGAAGCTCGGCGTCCTGTCCGGAGACGAAGGGCATCGGGGTGCCGCCCTTTCCGTAGCCTACGCCCTTGAGGGAGGAGATGATCCCGAGGGAGATTCCGTCATAAGGGGAGAGAACCGCGTTGATCTTCTTGTCGGTGTAGAACGCCGAAAGGAGGTTGTCCATGCGGGCCTGGGCGGTGGCGCCGTCCCAGCGGAGGGTGGAAACCTTGTCCATGCCCATCTGGCCGGAGGCGATGACGACCTTGCCGCTCTGGATGTAGGGATCGAGCACGCTCATGGCGCCGTTATAGAAGAAGTAGGCGTTGTTGTCGTCGGGCGAGCCGCCGAACAGCTCCATGTAGAAGGGGCCGGCCGCGTTCTTCAGGTCGAGGGCGGTTTCGAGGGTGGAAGCCTGCTGCACGCCGACTTTGAAGTTGTCGAAGGTCACGTAGTAGCTGACGTAGGGGGAGTTGCGGATGAGGCGGTCGTAGGCGATGACCGGGATCTTCGACTCGTTGGCTTTCTCGAGCACCTTGGTAACCGATTCGCCGTCGATGGCCGCGATCACGAGCACGTCGACGCCCTTGGTGATCATGTTCTCGAGCTGGGCGATCTGGTTCTCGACCACGTCCTCGGCGTACTGAAGGTCAACCTTGTAGCCGAGCTTCTCGAATTCGGCCTTCATGTTTCCGCCGTCGGCGATCCAGCGCGCGGACGATTTGGTGGGCATCGCGATACCGATCGTCTTCGCCTTGGACGAGCCGCCGGACTTGGAGCAACCGATGAATGCCGTGGCGACGAGCGCGACTGCGGCAAGAACAGCGATTAACTTCTTCATTTACTTCCTCCTCGAAGTTCATCCCCTGAACGGGGTTTTGCGTTAACGTACACGCTTTATAAACAATAATAACGTGGAATCGTACACGCGAAGCCGGGAAACTTGCGTTAACGTACACGTCTTTGTCAGAATAGGGTACTTTCCCGATACTGTCAAACAGATTATCAGGGAATATTTTTACGTCAAAATAACCCAGATCGGGGCAGAACGTCCCTGCCCCGAGAAATCCCTCCCGCGCAGCCGGCGCGGAGCGGGCGTCGCGCGGGGGCGAAAAAAAACGGCCGCTTTCGGATTGGAAAGCGGCCGGACCAAGGGAAAGGGAAACTTCTCTCTTACAGGTGGTAGTCGGGCTCGTCTATGACCGATATCTCCCGGTTAAGGCTCAAAATCCGTTCGAAGTATTCCCGGGAAATATATTGGGGATCGTAGTCGACGCCCTGGCGATCGATCTGGCCGACGAAGGACCGGAGATGGTTCCTGCTCCCCTTCATCAGGTTCTGGTAGGTTATCTTCAGGTCGTCGTCGTCGGTTTCCGCGATCGCGGCCTGAAGGTCGCTTATGTCCAGGTCCTCGATCGTCGCCCCGACTTCCAGGGCAGCCCCCAGGCTGGCGGCGCCCCGGGCGGTCAACCGGGCGTAAAGGTCGCGCATCGCCTCGCTTTCGTACGATCCCGCGGACAAGCCGGATACCGTGTCCTTGATCCCGTATCGGGCCATCATATCCTTCAGGGAATCCAGGTGCTGCTGCTCGCTCTGCGCGATATTCCCGAAAACCGGCAGGTTCCAGACGGAATAAAGCTTCAGGTACACGTCCCGGGCGAGCTTTTCCTCTTCCGCCATCGACAGGAGCGTCGCCCTTTCGGTCGCGGACGCGGTACCGGGCTTTATACCCGCGAGAACCGCGCCCAATTCCTCCCTGAAAAGAAGGTCGTTCTCCCCGCCGAGACCCTGGGCGTTCAGGCCCCGGCCGCCGCCCGCGCCGCGGCCCTGGCCGTTTCCGCGTCCGTAACCCTGGCCGTTACCCTGACCGTAACCGGTACCCGCGGCGCTACCCGCGCCAGAGTCCTGGGTACCCGCGGAAAAAGCCGCCGCGGCGGCAGCGACGAAAAACGCCGTGACTAAAAACAGTTTCGCATGCTTCATATTAAACTCCTTCGCCGGATCATCGGCGTGACCCGAAGCCCGCCGTTCCGTTCATTCCAAAAGCTAAACCCCTATTGTGAAGATGGGATGAAGGAAAAACGAAGTGTTCGTGGACAAAAAGCTTCACGCAATCTTCATAAAGCTCACATGACATCTCCAAACGGGTCGTTTACGCTCGAGGCATAGATCGCAAGGATCAGGAGGATTCCATGAAAGCTAAAACGCAGACGGCCCGAAAGGCCGGCAGGATCAGAAGGGCGGTTCAGGTTTTTTTCTTCGTGCTGATCGCCGCCATATCCGTAAACCACGGACTGGAAGAGGCGGGCAAGTCAATTCCCTGGCTCTCGAGCGCCTCGCTCCATTCGGTGTGCCCCTTCGGCGGGGTCGTTTCCATTTACCAGTTTTTCGTGACCGGTACCTTCGTCAAGAAAATCCACGAGTCCTCGATGGTGCTCATGGCCATCGTATTCGGCCTCGCCCTGTTTTTCGGCCCCGTATTCTGCGGTTGGATATGTCCCTTCGGGGCGTTCCAGGAATGGCTCGGCGGAATAGGCAAGAAAATTTTCGGTAAACGCTACAACGCGTTCATTCCCCGAAAGCTGGACTCGGTCCTGCGCTACGCCCGCTACCTCCTCCTCGCCCAGGTAATCTACATGACCGCGAGGTCCGGCGTGCTCGTTTTCGCGGACGCTGATCCCTATTACGCCCTCTTCAATTTCTGGACGGGCGAGGTCGCCGTCATGGGTTACGTATTCCTCGGGGCGACCTTCCTCCTTTCCTTTTTCGTGGAGAGGCCCTTCTGCAAATACGCCTGCCCTTACGGCGCGGTGTTGGGACTTACCAACCTGTTCCGGGTGTTCGGCATCAAGCGGAACGGCTCGACCTGCATCTCCTGCAAGGCCTGCGACCGGGCATGTCCAATGAATATCGAGGTATCCGGCGCCGGTACGGTCAGGAACCATCAGTGTATTTCCTGCATGAAGTGCACGAGCGAACAGGCCTGCCCGGTCGCGGACACGGTCGTCCTGGGCGTCGGCAAGTTCCCCGTATCGCGAACGCCCGCGGAGACGGGCGACGGAACGGCCGCGGTCGCGGACAAATAAGGAGAAAGCCATGAAAAAGCTGAACAGTCATATTCTCGCGCCCGTCATCGTCGCGCTGTTTTTCGGCGGTATCCTCGCCTCCATGGCCATGAACCTTTGGGTAACCGAATCCAGCAAGGTCGCCATGAAATACTCCCAGGGCGAATACGCGGGACAAGCGAATCCCGCGGACATCCGGGGATCCTATTCCCTCGCCGATATCGAAGCGAACTTCGGCATTCCCGTGGCCGTGACGGCCCGGGCCTTCGGGGCGGCGGATTGGGCAAACCCGGGAGACTTCAAGGCGAAGGACCTGGAAACCATGTACGAGCCGGCTCCGAACGGGGAAATAGGAACGGACTCGGTCCGCCTCTTCGTCGCCCGTTACCTGGGATTGCCCTACGCGCCTGAGGACACGACGCTTTTGCCGCCCGCGGCCCTCGAGGAACTGAAGTCGAAACTCGCCCCCGCCGACCTCAAGGCCTTACGGGAATACGCCTATCCGGCAGACATGATGTCGGCGGACCCGACCTCGGCAGTCCCGGGACAGGCTGCCGTGGAATCGACCGCCGCACCGGCCGCGGAACCGGCGCCCGCCCCCAAGGCCGAAAGCGCGACCGGGGACCACGCCGTAGCGGCGGACGAAGACCGCACGATCAAGGGAAAGACGACGTTTTACGATCTCTTGTCCTGGGGCGTGACCAAAGCTACAATAGAAAAGATCATGGGCATGGAAATCGGCGCCACCTCGGTGGCCGTACGGGACTTCTGCGCGGAAAAGGGCCTCGAATTTTCCGAGTATAAAACCGCGCTCCAGGCGGCCGTGCCGGCGGCACGATAAACGAATCCGGAGGGGGGCTCGAGCGACCGTGGCGAAGATATACCTGGTTGAAGACAACGAAAATATCCGCGAGGCGGTGCGCGGTTACCTCGAGCTCGACGGGCACGGGGTGCGGGAATTCGAGCGCCTCGCCGGCCTCTGGAAAGCGGGCGAAACCGACCCGCCGGACCTTCTTCTCCTGGACGTCATGCTTCCCGACGGCGACGGTTTCCTCTTCGCCCAAAGGTTACTCCAGAAGCGCCGCGTCCCCGTCATCTTCCTGACGGCCCGGGCGGAGGAGTCGGACCGGATAACCGGCCTGGAACTCGGGGCCGACGATTACGTCGTGAAGCCCTTTTCGCCGAAGGAGCTCGTGCTCCGGGTGAACGCGGTACTCCGGCGAGTCCAGGGCGGAAAAACCGCCGAAGCCGGGCGTTACGCCTTCGGCGGCTCCATACTCGAGATAGACGGCGGAGTGCACCGTATCGCGATGGACGGGAACCCCTTGAGCCTCACCGCGGCTGAATGGACGATCCTGGTCTACCTCGCGGAAAAAAGCCCCCAGGTATTCAACCGACAGCAAATCCTCCACGCCTGCCTGGATTCCATCGCCGACGGTTCCGAGAGGACGATCGACACGCACGTAAAGAACATACGCTCCAAGCTCGGTAACCCCGACTGGATAGAGACGGTGCGGGGCTTCGGGTACCGGTTCCAGGGAAAGCCGGAATGAAAACCGCCTATTCCTGGCTTTTCCGGTCCATCGTCGGAAGCCTCGCGGCCCTCGTCCTGGCCCAGTCGCTCCTCGTCGCCCTGGGCCTCCCGCTCATCCTCAACGCCTATTCGAGGTATCGTCAGGCCGAGTTCGCGACCCTCGCCCGGGAAATAATCCGGGGGGACCAGGACGCGCGGGAGCGCGCGCAAGGCATGGACGGCGGCTTTTTCGTGTTCTCGGCGGACCGCAACCTTATCTACTCGAACCGGGGGAAGGGCAAGAGCCTCCCCGAAACCGATCTCGTCCCGATCGCGTACGATAACGCCGTGGTCGGGTATTACCGCGCCCTGGAGCTGCAATTTCTCGACAGCCAGGCAAACCGCCTTTTTTTCGCCACCCTCGTCATGCTGCTCGGCGGCTCGATCGTCGTATCGTCGGCCATCGGACTCTTCTTCGCCTACCGCTCCGCGGGGAAAATTTCCCGCCCGGTGAAAACCCTGCTCGAAGACCTTCACGGCCTGGAACAGCTCAAGCCCGTTCCGGCGCGGTCATTCGAGATTCGGGAACTTACGGATATCTCGGAGAGGATGCAAAAGGTGGGCGAAATGCTATCCCGGCAGGATTCCTATAAAAGACGGTGGATGCAGGACATTTCCCACGACCTCCGAACGCCCATAACCGGACTTCGGGGACAGCTCGAGGGGCTCCGGGACGGGGTTTTCAAGCCGAGCCCCGAACGGTACGCCCGGCTCCTTTCCGAAATCGGGCGGCTCGAATCCATGGCGAGCGGGGTCTCGGAGCTTTATTACCTCGAGAACGGGTCCACCCTCTCCGTAGACGACATCGACGCCGCGGAATTCCTGGAAGAAACGCTTCGCCCCTTCGAGCATGCGATCGCCGAAAAGAAGCTCGTCATCGCGAAAAGATTCGAGCTACCCGCGATTCGCGGCGACCGGCAGCTCCTCCTGCGCGCGGCGGGAAACGTCCTTTCGAACGCCCTTCGCTTCGTACCGGACGGAGGCGGCCTGGAAATAGGAATTGAAAGCGCGGAGGAAGGCTGGACGCTGACGGTCTATAACGACGGGCCCGCGATACCCGGGGATCAATTGCCCCGCATTTTCGAGCGCTTTTACCGCGGGGAGAATTCCCGCACCACTCCCGGAAGCGGGCTCGGGCTCAATATAGTCCGGGAGATCGCGAGGCGTCACGGCGGCCGGGTCGCCGCGGAGAACGTCTCCCGGGCGGGGGATACCCCCGGGCAAGGGTCGGGAGTACGCTTTATCCTGAACGTCCCCTGGCTTGAAGGCCCGCCAAAACCGTAGGCCTGGCGAATTACGCCCGCGAACCCGCGCCCGACCGAAGGAATCCGGGCGAATACGCGGGTTAGCCGGGGCGAAGGACGGCCCGCGCGGCCGTCAATCCCGGCGCTTCTTGCGGCACGAACCCTTGGCCCCGCCGCCGAAGGCGATCATTACCCCGATAACGAAGCCCAGATTGTAGGTTGCCCCCGTATTGTGAACCTCGTACACGTTCACGTTCTTGTTGAACAGGGATACGATGAAGGTAACGAAGGCGATCATTCCGTGCCAAAGCCCGAGCAGGAACCCCGCGGGGGCCTCCGCGCCGGGACGCACGGTCTCGACCAGGTCGTTGCGCCCCGCGGCGCAGGACGCGAGGGCGAGAAGCGCGAACGCGAGGATCGGGACGGCCCGTAACGTTCGGCCAGTTTTGACCGCGTCCGGGGAAGGCCGCGGTAAAGCATTGCTTGTTTTCATGCAAATAGTGTAGTTCAGCGAAGGGCGGAATTCAAAAGAACGGATTATAAGGGAAAATCGCCCATTTCCGGATCTACGGGAAAAAAGTTCGCATATTTCCTGGAATCCGACGCCAAAAATCCTCCACTATGTCGTAAAATGAAGGTAACGCATTCTTTTCCCGACGCGGACGGGCTCCGGCCCGTCCGGTATTTCCCTTTTAGAAGATTCCGATATGGTGCAAGTTTGCCGACAGTCGCGCAATTCGTCATAAAGTCGTTCGAGGAGGAGCCATGAAACTTACCGCCAAATTCCTGTTGATGCTCGTGGGTATACCGCTGGTCATTCTGCTGATCACCAACGTCATTACCTACTCCATTCAGTACAAGGTCGTGGAAAGCGAAATTTTGCTGCAGCAGGAATTCCTCGTCAATGAAGTCGCCAACGGGGTGTTCGCGGAGCTCCAGAAACTCGGGCAAAAAACGATCGACGCGGGAACGCTCCCGATTACCCGGAAGATGATGAACAATCCCCCTCCCCTGGGGTATGACCGCAGGGTGTATAACGCCATGGACGGGTACGGCGAGTATCTCGAGACCATAAACGGGTTCGTCGACAAGGACGTGGCCCTGGCGTATACCATCAGCGCGAAGACCGGGGCCCTCCTCATCAATACGTGGATCGAAGTCCCGCCGGATTACGACGGAAGGAAGCAAACCTATTACGAGGGCGCCGTAAAGGCCGACGGTCTCTACGTTACCGAACCCTACCTCAACCCCCCGGACGTCGCGGGAACCGACCCGACGGCGGTCACGATCTCCTCTCCCATTAAGGAAAACGGCAAGCTCCTGGGGGTGACGGCGATCGATATCGGCTTGAGCGAAATCGTTTCCTACGCGGAAAAAAAGGGAAAGGAAGCAAACGCGGTCATCGGCCTTTTCACCACCACCGGCGCGGTCATTTACCATCCCAAGGCGACGCGTAACGACATCATTTACAATTTTACCGATTTCATGAAAGCGATCGGCGTCAAGAACCTGAAGGAAGTCGAGGACATTCTCTATTCCGGCAAATCCGGCCGGGCCTTCGTAAGGGGAGAGACCGACTCGTACGCGGTAGCCACCCCCGTACCCGGAACGAACTGGATGGTCAGCGTATCCTTCCAGACGGCCATGGTCTCCCGGAAGGTCTCGTCCAACCTCCTGCCCATCGCGATCGCCTCCATGGCCATCCTGCTGATTACCCTTTCCGCCGTCGCGTTCCTGTTGAATCGCATGGTCATCAAGAATATCCTCCTCACCTCGGAATACCTTTCCGTAATCGCCTCGGGCGACCTTACCATCGACATACACCCGAAGCTCCTGGCGCGAAAGGACGAGATCGGGACGCTCGGAAGGTCCCTGCACGACATGAACGAAAACCTCAGGGACATTGTGGGCAAGGTTTCCGGCGCCGCGACCTACATCGCCTCGGGCAGCCTGCAGGTGAGCGATTCCAGCCAGATGCTCTCAAACGGGGCGACCCAGCAGGCGGCGAACGCCGAGGAAGTGTCCTCCTCGATGGAAGAGATGAGCGCGAACATCCGGCAGAACGCCGACAACTCGAACCAGACCGAAAAAATCGCCATTAAGGCGGCCCTGGACGCCAGGGAAAGCGGGGAGACCGTCAACAAGGCCATCGAGGCCATGACCCGGATCGCCAACAAGATAAACATCATCGAGGAAATCTCGCGAAGCACGAACCTTCTCGCCCTGAACGCCGCGATCGAGGCGGCCAGGGCCGGGGAGCACGGCAAGGGCTTCGCGGTCGTCGCCGCCGAGGTGCGCAAGCTGGCGGAGCAGAGCCAGGAAGCCGCCGGGGAAATTACCCAGCTGGCGGCGAAAACCGTCGAGCTGTCCCAAGGCTCCGGGGAAAAGCTCACGAAGCTGGTGCCCGACATCGAGCGCACCGCCGAGCTGGTCGAGGAGATCAGCTCCGCGAGCAAGGAACAGCAGACCGGGGTCGACCAGATCGTGACCGCGATCCAGCAGCTCGACCAGATCATCCAGAGCAACGCCGCCTCCTCCGAGGAGCTCGCCTCCACGTCGGAAGAACTGGCCTCCCAGGCCGAGCACCTGAAGGACACCATCAGCT
>QKCE01000015.1 GCA_003245785.1 Spirochaetales bacterium
ACCCGGGACGCTTTCCGCCGAGGAAAAGCGGGTTCCGACGCTCAGGGAAGATATTGACGCGGCCCTCGCCAAGGGAGACCCGGAGGCGGTCATTGAGGCCCTTTCTTCCAAGGCCGCCTCGGCTACCCGTCCGGCGGACAAAAAACTCCTTCTTTCGACCCTCGGCGAGTATTTTGAGCGGCTCGGACGCGTTACCGACGCGGCCGACCGGTTTCACGACGCGGCGTTCGCGGACCCCGCCTCACGGGACGATTCCCTCTTGCTGGATTCCGCCCGCTGCCTTCTCGAGGTCGGAGACGTCGAAGGCGCCGACGCGATAGTCCGCGCGGTGACCCTTACGTCCTTCGATGGGGTGGCGTTGCTTCGCGCGCGGGCCTATGCCGCGTGGATAACCCTCGCAACCGACGACCGTTCTTCGGCCCTTACTGCCATTCGAACCCTCGCGGATAATCCGCAATTCGCCGCCTGGGCGCCCGCCTTTCTCTTTACCCTCTGGTGGGCCGACGGAGACGCCGAGGCAAGGGACTCGCTCCTGAAGAAATGGCCTGCCTCGCCCGAAGCCGCGGTAATTTCCGGTAAAATCGGGCTTTCCCAGGTTCCGTTCTGGTACTTGATGCCCCGCAAGGATTCGCTGGTCTCTGCGTTCGCCTCCTCGGGTTCCGGTGCCGCCTCCGCTTCGGGGGCCGCTATGACAGGATCCCGGTCCGGCAGCGTAACTGGCGGAAGCGCAACGGCCGGGAGCGTAACGGGCGCCGCGGTTTCGGGGAACACCACGGACGGAAACGTTGCGGGAAAGACGGCGCGGGATTGGCAACAGGCGGGATTCTTCAAAAATCGCGAATACGCGGAAGATTTGGTTTCGGCGTTGGCCAAAGCGGGGTTCAAGGCGGAAATACACGAAGAAAAGCGGCCAAGCGGGACCGTTTATTTCGCGGTACTCGTTCCCGAGGACCCGAAAGGTTCCGTCGCCGCCCGCCTCAAGGACGCGGGATTCGAAAGCTACCTGGTTACGGAGTGACCGCGGTAAAATCCATACGGCTTTCCCCGGTCGCGAGAAGGCCGTTCATCGATATCGACACGGGCTCGAGCGACAGGCCCGTTTTGGTCGTCTGCGCGCGGTAGAATCGTGAACCTTTCTTGGTATCCTTTGCCTTCAGTTGTATGACGGGCGAATCCTGAATTTCCAAAATTGCCCATACCCCGCTTTCGGCAGCCGTCGGGCCCGTCATGACGTATTCGGACTGGGCGAACGAAAGCTCGATGCCGTCGGCGGTTTTCCACTTCGGCGACGCGGCGATTCGGTCCCTGAGGGCGGTCACCGCGCCGTCGCCGGCGTCGGCCTGGGCCGCGGGGGTTCCAGTCATTTTCCTGTAATTTCCGTCCCAGTCGGAAGCCACGCCGATTTTCAGCTGGACGTCTTCCTGCACCTTTATCCGGATCTCGTCCGCGGCGCTCATTTCTACGTCGATCAGGCGCCGGATGCTCGAGATGGATTTATTCCGGGTGGTCAGGTAGACGCCGTAATGCCGCGATACCATCGACTCGATCTGGTAGACTTCCTCGGTCACGTCGTTGTTGAAAATGAATTCGTCGGTAGTCGAATCGTAAAAAAGGTACCGCGTGGGTTGACCCGCCCCGGACGGCGCCCTGTACCAGAGCCCGTTCAGGAACCGCTTGAAGGAATTCACGTCGCCTCCCTGCAGCTGTCGAAGCAGGGTACTTTCTATTTTTTTTCCCGCGATACGGGTTTCGGATGATTGTTGGTACCGCTTGAGCGTCTTGTTCCATTCATAGGTCCGCTGGATCTGGTCAAGGGTTTGGGGCGATTCGGGATCGGAACTGTAGGTGACGATGGGGAAACTTTCCCCCGCCGTGAGCCCAAGGTCGTACGCGTCGAACCGCGCTACTTCCTTGATCGTTATCGGTCCGTCGGAACGGAGGTCCGCGACCGCTTGATATTCGATTTTACCGTCCAACGCCGTTTGGGGAAGATACACGGACAGAAGCTGCATGTTGTCCGCCGTCATTCCCGTATACACGAGGGCGTCTGAATGGTCGCCGATTATGTCGATAATATAGAAGAGAAGGGTCCTGGATTGGGTTACGCCCGTTTTTATCGAAGTCCCGCGGGAATATTCGCCCGTGGCGGGGTTCTGAATGCCCGGAACGAGATAAATCGCGGAATCGCCCACGTTTTTTACCGCGCAAATCTGGTCGGAAAGCCCGTCGTGATTGAGGTCCGCCGTTATTGCCTGAAGGAACGTTTCGTCGTTGGAGAGGGGAATCAGGGGCTGTACCTTCGATTCGTCGTACGACGTAGCCGCGTCCGCGGTATCCTCCGCGCGGGTCGACGAGGAGGGAGTTGCGGGGATTACGGTGCGGGGCTGTTGACGGGTCGAACCCGACGAGGAGAGGGTCTGGCGATTTACGAAAAGCCAGACGAACGCGCCCGCGAGCAACGCGGCGAGAATTCCGAAAAAAAGACGTTTCATTGACGATCCAGGGGCGGTTCCGATTCTTCCTTCCGTTTCTTACGGGAGTGAGCCCGCCACGCGATCAGGGCGAAGGCGGCGGACGCGAGGAATAATATCACACCGGCGACGATCAAGGGTAGGGGGCCCCCGGTCCCGGCCGAACCCGCAGGCTTCCCGGTACCCGGGGCGCGCTCCTCGCTTTGGCCGGCGGCCATGCCGTCCGTCCCGCCTTCGGCCGGGCTTCCGCTTCCCCCGGCGCCGGATTGCCCGACGTTGCCGGCGGCGGTACCGTCCCCGCTGAACGAGGAAGGATCGGTCGCTCCCGCGAAGGCGTCGTCCCGGGGCGCCACGGAGGCGTCCAGGATCGATTGATAGAGCTTTTTCGTGTCCTCGACGACCTGGTCCTGAATATCCATGTCGAGGGTGATTTCGTACCAATTAACGTGGGTAAGTACCCGGGCTTCCGCCAGGTAGGGGCTGTCGTATTTTTCCTCGACCCCCGCGTAGCGAGAGGTCCAAGGGGCTTCCTGCTTGAGATCCGTGAGCATATAGAGGATTTTTAGCCTGTCCGGATCGCCCCAATCCCGTATCGCGTCGCGGATCGTATCGAGAGCGAGCCCTATATCGGTGTATTCCCCGTCGGGAACTATGCGATCGACCGCGGCTACGACCTTCCCGGTGTCCCCGGTTTCCGGGATAACCTCGTCGAGTACCCGTTCCGCCTTGCCGTAAAACTCCCAAATACTGATCCGGTCGCCGGGAATCAGCATCTGGGTGACCAAGTGGTCCCGTACCCATGCGCGAAGCGAGTCGAATTTGCCGTCCTCGGCCATGGAAAGCGACTTGTCGACCATGAGGAATATATCCACCGGGATCGTGCGTTCCCCCGCGAAAAGGGAAGCGCCCGCGAGAAGCATGCCTATCACCGCCGAGGCCAAAAATCTTTTTCCGGTCATGGTATTCTCCGCGTTTTTGCTTTTCTTCAGTCTATACTATTAAAGCCGTTTTTGCATCTTACAAAAAAAAAAAAATGCTTTACATAATCTAGAGGATGATTATAATGAAAATGAATTGTGGTTTATTCACGAGACTAAGTGATATAAGGAGATATAAATATGGCAAGCATTGATCTGCCCCGGAGTCCCAACGTTTTTCACCCTGAAAAACCCAGCGCCGTCGGTTCCCGCAACTCCCTTGCGCAGGACTACCGTGACCAGCAAAAGGAAGTCAATCAGCTCCTTGAAGAGGAAACCAACAAGGTTCTTCATCACATGAGCGCCAGGCTGCCCAAGGAGGTGCTCGAGCGCCTCGACGTGATGGGCGGACTCAAGGAAAAGCTCTACAACTACTTCAACCAGAACTACCAGAACATGTTCAACCGGTACATGGTCACCGCCGAAGACGAAATGCTCAAAAAGGTGCGTGGCTTCGTGGACCGCGAGGAAATGAAGGTTCTCAACCGCTATACCCCGAAAGAGATCGCGACCCTTCTCGACGAGGTTGGCGGCGGCGACAAGTTCAATACCGGCGAAATCGAGAAATCGATGGTCAACATGTACGGACACCTGCAGGGACACATCCAGCGCGGCGTGAACGACCTCGAGACCCTCACCAACTCCCTCCTTCGCCAGAAGACCGACGTCGGCGCCTTCGTCCGCGGCGAAAACGCGTACTCCATCGTAAAGTGCGCCTTCAAGGACAATATCTACAAGCCGAAGACCGTCACCGACGTGAAGCTTTCCGTCAATATCCTCGATTCCGAGCTCATCAGCCCGATCTTCCACTATCAGGCCACCGTCGAGTACCTGATCAAGGATCTCATCTCCAAGCATTACATGGACGAGATCGACAAGGAAATCGAGAAGATGAAGGACGGCCGCATCGATCAGGGGCTCGAAGAGCTCTCCGACGGCGAGATTATCTTCGCCAAGATGCGCAGCGTTACCGATCACACCGACGACAATGTCGACAATCCCAAGAGCCGCCGCTATGACCTCATGGCGAAGGAGCTCATGGACCGCATCAACAACCTCCGCGCCGAGATCGATCCCGCGACCTACGATCAGCTGAATATCCGCGAGAACCTCAAGAAGATCATCGACATCGAGAACATCCGAAACCGCGGCTTCAATACCGCGATCAACTCCCTCACCTCGATCCTCGATACCTCCAAGATGGGCTATCAGTACATCGAGAACCTCAAGAACGCCCGCGAGC
This sequence comes from Spirochaetales bacterium, assembly GCA_003245785.1. GTDB lineage: Bacteria > Spirochaetota > Spirochaetia > Treponematales > Treponemataceae > Teretinema. Next base: position 4,692 of record QKCE01000015.1, read on the forward strand.
TCATCCTCCGCGAGTATGACGACACCAACGTCGCGATCCTCCCGGACGAGCGCTATCAGATCCGCCTCCGCTACTACGACAACGCCCAGCTGAATGAGGAGCGCAAGGCCTACGAAGTGATGATCAAGTCCTTCGAGACCGAGGTCGAGCACCTTTGGGACGTTCTCGAGACCCGCTACGAGGACTCCAAGTTCCTCACCCGCGTCACCGATTTCAAGGATCTCGCCGCCATCTACAAGCGCAAGATCAAGAAGAACATCAAGGAGCGCACCGGCGACCCGATGTACGAGGATATCGCGAAGGTTTGGGACGAGATCTCATTCATCAAGCCCGTCGAAACCGACGTGGAAAAGATGAACCGGACCTATCTCTACGAGAAGGACAAGCTCCGCAAGCGGCTTATCATCATGCGCGACAAGCTCAAGGGAATGTACGATTACCAGTATCCGATCGAGCGCCGCGTCATGGAAGAGCGCCTTGACTTCCTCGAGACCGAATTCTTCAAGTTCGATTACATCATCAACCCGTTCCATCTCCAGCCGGGTCTTCTGCTTGACATCGACATCACCTCGATCAAGCGCAAGAAGGCCACCCTGGACGGCATGGCCAACGTGCTCAACGAATTCCTTCACGGGGTTTCCAAAGGCTTCCAGGACGCGGCTTTCGCCTCGTTCAGCCGCCGCCGCTCGACGGTCCGCGCCGATATCGCGCAGACCTTCTCCACGGAAAATCCCGCCGGCGAGGATCCCCACGCGGGTACTCCCGCGGGCCGCTCCCAGTATCTCGACATGCTGAACGACGATTCCGCGGCTCCCGCGCTCGCCGCCCCGATGGCCGAGACCGCGGCTCCCGCTCCCGCCAAGCGCGGACGCGCCGCCGCGAAGCCCGCCAAGAGCTCCAAGGCCGGCGTCGTGGATTCCGGACGCGGACGCGGTCGCGCCTCCTCCGGTCGCGGCAGGAAGGGACTGAAGGAAATCTGATTTCCGTAATATCGTAAATTGCCCCCGAATACGAATAACCTTCGTTTCGGGGGTTTTTTTATGGTATTTGCCGGACAATGTTTTATAATGGTGGAATAGGGGGAAGTTCATGATAGAGGGAACGAGTTTTTATAATACTCTCGCGACGAGAGAAGGTTTCAATTCTTCCGTCCGACATATCAACGCGACGCTCGACCTGCTCGATAGTTGTTCTCCCAAGAACAACATCGCGGACGAACTCAACAAGTTGCTCGTCGAAAAGGCGTTTACCGACGACGGCACCTTGTCGGCCGTGAACATGCTATTGGTACAAAAGGCGAAATACCGCACCAGATCAAAAAACCTCGCGTCGGTCACCCAGGACGCATCGGGGGTAATAAAGGAAGTTTCCGCCTGGAAAGCCCTCGATTTCGTGGTCGGATATCACCACCCGGACCTTGGGTTTATCGTCATCAATCCGAAGAATCCCGAGAGTCAGGCAATTATCGAGGGTTTCAGGAAAAATGAGCTGATCGTGGTTTACGCGGGCGCGGATAAACTCAAGACCGAGGACGGTAAGATGGTCGAGGCCTCCATGCAGGCGCTCCTTGACCTACTTGAGGGAAACAAGGCAAAGATTCCCAACGGGATATCCTCGGGCCCTTATTCCTACGTGGCGCCGAAGAAGAAGGCTGAACCAAAACCGATAAAGAAACCCGCGACGGGAAAGAAAACGTCAAAGAAGGGCGTTGCGGTAAAC
>QKCE01000143.1 GCA_003245785.1 Spirochaetales bacterium
GGTCGCCCTGGAGGGCGAATGGGAATTTTTCCCGAACGCCCTGGTACAGCCCGGCTCGGCCGCGGCGCCCCTGTCCCCCACGCTGGTCGACCTTCCGGACTCGGGGCTTTGGGCTAACGTAAAGAAAGACGGCAAGCCCCTTTCCGTATACGGCTACGCGACGTACCGCCTCGTAATGTCCTTCCCCCGGACGGGACAGGGCCTCGCGCTCCGGTTCCCCGAGATGTTCTCGGCTTCCCGCGTCTTCCTTAACGGAAACGAAATTTTTTCCGCGGGAACGGTCGGCACGACCGCCGAAACGACGGTGCCCTGGTACCGCACCGGGGTTGTCAAGATCGACCCCATGGCGGGGGCCAACGAACTCATCATTCAGGTTTCCAACTTCGGCGAGCGCCGCGGCGGACTGAACCGCAACCTCTGGGTGGGAACCGAACGGGCCGTGCAAACCGCCTACGTAAAGAGCCTCGCGATGGATCTCATCGTGTTCGGTTCCCTCCTGACGATCGGAATTTACCATTTGTGCCTGTTTTGGCTCAGGCGCAAGGACCGCTCGCCCCTCTGGTTCGGCGTATTCTGCATCATCATCGCCGCGCGAAGCCTCATCTACGGCGAGCGTTTCGCCTTCGACCTTTTCCCGAGCGTGCCCTGGGAGGTCTTCAACCGCATCGACCACCTCTCGTTCTACATCGGCATTCCCGTGTTCACCGGGTACCTCATGCTGATCTTCGAGCGGAACATTAACCGTATCGCGATCGTCGTCTACCAATGCCTCGGTCTCGCCTTCGCGGCCTGCCTTTTCTTCCCGCCCTCGGTATTCAACGTGACGGTGACCTATTACGAGATGATCACCGGCGCGTACGTACTGTACCTTCTCTTCATAATCGCTCAGGCGATGGCGCGGAAGTACGAGGGCGCGATGACCACCATGATCGGCATCGCGATATTCCTGTGCTTCGGGATCAACGAGATCCTTTTCAACATGGGGCTCATCAACACCTTCAATTCCCTCTCCGTCGGCCTCGTGGTCTTTCTCTTCACCCAGTCGGTGCTCCTCGCCATGCGCTTCTCGAAGGCCTTCGACGAGTCGGAGCATCTCGGCAAGACCCTCATGAACCTAAACGCCTCGCTCCGGCGCTTTATCCCCCAGGAGTTCTTCATGCTCCTCGAGCGCCGCGAGGTTGACGAGATCCGGCTCGGCGACCAGGTCGAGCAAAAGATGAGCATCATGTTCTCCGATATCCGGCGCTTCACGTCCCTCGCCGAGCAGATGGGGGCCGCGAAGACCTTCGAATTCCTGAACGACTACTTCGGCCGTATCGGCGAGGTTATCCGCGAAAACGGGGGATTCATCGACAAGTACCTGGGCGACGGCTTTATCGCCCTCTTCCCGAGTTCCCCCGACGCGGCCCTGCGCACCGCGATCGGCATTCAGCTCGTGGTGAACGAATTCAACCGCTCCCGGGCGAACGAGTCGCTTCCGCCCATCGAGGTGGGAATAGGTCTCAACTACGGGCCCCTCATCCTGGGTACCGTCGGAGAGGAACACCGCATGGACACCACGGTAATCGCCGACTCGGTAAACCTCTGCAGCCGCCTCGAGGGACTCTGCAAGCTCTACGGAAAGGGGATCATCGTCCCCCTCGAATTCCTCGACCTCCTGGAAGACAAATCCGCGTACCATTGGCGCTACCTGGGGCTCATCCGAGTTCAGGGCCGCAAGCAGCCCGTGGAAGTCATCCATATCTATGACGGCCTCGAGGAAGGCGATTTCAGGATGTTCTCTTTCACGAAAGGACGGTTCGAGAACGCCCTCCGCCAGTACAGGAAAGGCGAGTACGAGCAGGCCATGGGAACCTTCCGGGTCCTCGCCACGGAGACCCCGAACGACCCCGCGGTCTTTACGTTCATTACCCAGATACACCGGCTCATGACCTCGGGCCTCGCCGCCGAGTGGGACGGCATAGAGAACGCCCCCGCGAAATGAGCGGGGTTTGGCTTCGGGCATTCAGGCTTTCGCCCGGTCCCTCCGGTGCAATTCCTCGGTGGCGATGAGAATTTTGGTCACGACGTTCCGCGCGTTCAGCGGATACAGGTAGAAGGTTTCGTTCATGGTAGACAGCTCGAAGGCGTCCCCCTTCCCGAAATACTGGTACTCGATGTGGCAGGAATACATCGACGCGGGCTTTTTCACGACGGGCTCCGGGAAAAACGCCGGGTCCCCGGTCATCCTGAAGCCGTTTCGGTCATGGATTACCCGGGCGGTCCCCAGGTCGTAATAGCCCTTTTCGTTCGCCAGTGACTCGACCCTCACGTCGTCCTCGAAGCGGTAGGTTCCCGCGTCGATTTCCCGCCTCACGTTCGCTTCCTGAAAGCGGTACCAGTCCGGCAGGCGGGGGAATTCGGTCTCCCCCGTGAGGGCCCGCATGCTCCCCCACTCGTCCATTTCCCATTCCTTTCCGCAGGCCCCGCAACGCAGGCGCGCCCCCGAAGACTCCATGCGGAATTCCTCGCCGCAGGCGGGGCACTGATAGATCACGCGATGCAGGCCCTCGGCCCTTTCCGGAAAGTCGATGCGGACCCGGTTGTCCCTTTGCCAGCGGTACTCGTCGTATTCGTACGCCTTTCGGATTCGCACGTTGACGGCGGCCACGTCAAGTTCGGCCAGCTCTTCCGCGGAAAACAGGCGCACCATCTCGGCCTCGATCGGGCAGCCCCTTTCCTTCAGGTTCCATACCGGCGCGTCGAGATAGATGCCGTGCATGCGAAGGAGCACGACGGGAACCTTGAAGAGCTTCAGCATCTTCCCCAGGGATTCGGGTATCTCCGCGGGGACGCCGATGAGGGAATACCGGGCCTCGGGATAAATCGAGACGACGTCGCGGTGCCCGTCGAGGACCTGGCGGAGGTGACGCACCAGCTTTACGTCCCCCACGACCCGGCGCTTGAGGATGCCGCCGGCGTTGCGAAGGAGCCCTTCGCGGCCGATGAAACCGTCGATGGCGACCACGTAGTTCGTGCGCCACGGGAAGAGGGCCGCGGTCGTCACCTTGAAATCCGTGAAGCCCATATGGGTGCAAAGGAGGACGAAGGGAGGCTTGATGCCCCCGAGGCCGGACTTGCGTATTTTCGTCCGGTGCTTCCACACCGCGGGAAAGCTCAGGAGCCAGGTAACGGGCCGCAAAAAGCCGCGCTGGCGGATCGGGGGCCTGTCCATGTCGAAAAAGGGGAGGCGTCGGTATTCGCCGGGGGTTATGGGGTGCAGTTTCGCGCGGTTATCCAATGGGAGTGCTCCTCGGGTGGCGTGAAGGCCATGATACAACGGTTCCCGGCAAAGCGCCAGGGAATCCGGACGGGACGAACGCGGGAGAGGCCGGCGCCTATACCCGGCCGAAATTCATCATCGCCTGTCGGAGCCGCTGCTCGAGAAGGTCGAGGGAGAAGAACCGCTTCGCGAGCTCGTAGTTTTTCTCCGCCAACAATTCCGCAACGATCGGGGCGTCCAGGAGGGCGTTCACCTGGTCCACCGTGTCCGGGGTTATGTAGTAATCCATCAGGGCAACCTCGAATCCCACGGGCTCGATATCCTGCTGGTAAATCGAGTAACGGTTGACCAGGATGGGCTTCTTGAACCAGAGCGCCTCGAGGAAGGCGTTTCCGAAGCCTTCGTAACTCGACGGATAGGTGACGAAATCCGCGTTGAGGTAACAGTCCCAGAGGCTGTAGCGTTTCTTCCCGCCCTCGGTCAGCCCACGCTCGGCCCCGATTATGTCGGGACGGACGATGACCTCGACGCCCAACAGGCGCGCGTAATCCATCGTACGGTCGAAGTAGTCGGAACCCTCGTCCCTTTCCTGGTGGCTGATGAGGAGCTTGACCTTCCGTTCCCGGAGCCGGCTCGCGAGTTCCACCGCGTGCTCGATACCCTTCCGGGCGATGACCCGGGTCGGCTGCAGGAAGAGCACCTCGTCGGGGGCGACCCCGAGATCGGCGCGGAGGCCCTTCCCGTAATCGTCCAGGACGGGCGGCGGCGTATGGAAATCGAACACGTTGGGGACCACGATGGAGGAAAGGCCGCAGCGGTAGGAAAGCTGCCTCCTGCCCTCGGTATTGATCACCACGTGGTTCACCGAATGGAGTCTCGGCGGGAAGGACATGGCGAGGAAGTCGTCCACGGCGCTCATGCTGAACCGTTGGCGCTCCCACGCGAAATCGTGGTGGTGGGCGATTACGGGTATACCCGTCTCGGCTATGAATTCGGTTATCGCCACCCCGAGGGCGATATGCATGGGGATGGTGAGGGCGTTTTCGACGATGAGGAGGTCCACGCAGAAGGTCGACACGAATTCATAGAGCGCCTTTTTCAGGTCGGTCCTGAGGTCGTGGATTTCCCCCGAAAGCCTGTCCGAGCGGACGGTAGTGCCGAAACATTGCCGCTGGATCTCGACGACCCGGGGATGGCCGAAGAAGGCTTCGTCCACGACCATCGAAGAAGCGGGATCCCAGTCCGAAAGCCCCGAAAAGAAAAAGCACGCAAAGCCCATCCGTTCGAGGACCTTTTTCCATTTTTCGGTCTCCAGGGACACCCCGTCGGTTCCCTGAAACCTCGTCGACACGAAGCCGATTCTCTCGATCCGGTCGGTACGGGTCAAATACATAGGCGTTCACCTCCAGAAGACGCAATCCAAACCGTTTCCCAGGGACCGAGCCGCAGGGTTACGGTCCCCTTGCCGTCCCCGGCCCCTTCGGCCGCGCCGACGTTCCCCGCCGCGCTCCCCTTCCCCGCCGCGGCGGGACTCGCCCCGCGGTCGCCTCCGTCCGCGACGAACTCTTCGGGCACCGCGACGGACCCGGGGGTTCCCGAGAGATTCGACGCGCAAAGCACGCTTTGCCCCCCGCCGTCGGGTCCGCGGAGGAGGGCGAAAACCGGGCCTCCCGCCTCGAGCACCCGCTGGGGCGACGCGGAGGCGAAGGCGGGGTGTCGGGCGCGGAATTCCAATAGGCGCCGGAAGCCCCCCTGCACGAGGAAGCGGAGGGTTCCGGGGCTGTCCAGTTCGCGGTCGAGCCGTTCAGCCCGGGGCTTTTCCCGGTTTATCGCCCGGTTGTAGCCGTGTCGGCTTACCCCGTCGGTCCAATTTTCGGAGCCTACCCAGCTGTGGAAATACACCGCGGGCAGTCCCGCGAGGGACAGGGCCACGGCCTGGGTCGCGAGGAAGGCCCGGGAGCGGGTCTCGACGTCGGCGCCCGACGGGGCGACGGCGTCGAGGTATACGCAGTTTATCTCGTAGGGTACGGGCCCCTGGGGCGTTGCCTTGTAGGAGACGAGGCCGCCCTTTCGTTTCACTGCTTCCAGGGTTTCCGAGAACTCGTCCTCGGGAACGAGCCCCCGGGCGGGTCCCACGCCGATGCCGTCGTGGCTCGCGGTAAAGTTGAGGAACGCGGGGCCCGTACCCGGCGCCGGGAGGCTCGCGGCCCAGCGCCTCAAGGGTCCCGCGTCGCCCGAGACCGCCGAGTGGAGGAGGAGGGGCGGCAGGGCGAAATTGTACACCATATGAGCCTCGTCGCCGGCGCCCCAGTACGACAGGTTCTCCCTGTGGGGCACGTTCGTTTCCGTGAGGATAACGAGATCGAGCCCGAGGGCGTCCGCGATCGCCCGGAAGAGCCTGACCACGGCATGGGTCTTGGGGTGGTGAAGGCAGCTCGTGCCGTCTTCCTTCCAGAGAAAGGCGATGGCGTCGAGCCGGACTATGCGCGCGCCCTTCACGGCGAAGTCGAGAAAGATCGAGGCGAACTCGAGAAGCACGCCGGGCTCCGAAAAATCGAAATCCGCCTGGTCGGCGCTGAAGGTAGTCCACACGTAAGCCTCGGACCCGTCGCCCTTCGTGAAGGCCGTGAGCAGGGGATGTGTGCGCGGGCGGAACACCGCCGAGGAATCGTAATCCGCCGGGCGCGTCACGTACCAGCGGGCCTTTTCCCCCTTCCCGCTCAGGAAGGACTTGAACCACTCGCTTTTCACGCTGCCATGGTTGAGCACGAGGTCGAAGGCGAGGCGGAACTCCCCGCCTATCCGGGCGACGTCGTTCCAGTCGCCCAAGGCCGGATCTATGGCCCGGTAATCGATAACCGAAAACCCGTCGTCCGAGGAATAGGGGAAAAAGGGCAGGAAATGGACGTGGGAAAAAAGGCCCTTCGCCCGACGGGAAAGGAAGTCGCCCAGGGTCGCGAGGGCCGATGAATTCCCGTCGCGTCGGCCCACCATGTCCCCGTAGGTTATGAGAAGGGCGTCCCGCTCGGAAAAACCGGCCGGGTCGACGCCGCGGCCGGCGACGGCCGCCGGGCGCTGGGCCCCCGCGGCGCGCAATCCGCCTTCACGCTCGGTGAGAAGCGCGATAAGCCGGTCCGCCGCG